>DATACQ010000543.1:0-3664 GCA_036258955.1 Binatia bacterium | reverse complement strand
GCTATCCATCCCGACGTCCGCGGTATCGCGAACAGCACCGGAAACATGTCCATCGGCAGTCCCATGGATTGATAGATAAGGCCAGAATAGAAGTCCACGTTCGGGTAGAGCTTGCGTTTGATGAAATAGTCGTCCTGCAGCGCGATGCGCTCGAGCTCCAGCGCGATTTCCAGCAGCGGGTTCTTGCCTCTGAGGTCGAATACCTGATCGGCGACTTCCTTCACGAGTTTGGCGCGCGGATCGTAGTTCTTGTACACGCGATGTCCGAAGCCCATCAGGCGCCCTTCGCCGCCTTTTACCTTCTTGATGAATTCGGGAACCTTATCTTTCGATCCGATCTCCATAAGCATGCGCAGTACCGCCTCATTGGCGCCGCCATGGAGTGGCCCATAGAGAGCCGCCGCAGCCGCCGCGACGGCGGAATACGGATCCACCTGTGAGCTGCCAACGCTGCGCATTGCATTGGCACTGCAATTTTGCTCGTGATCCGCATGCAAAATGAAGAGAATATCGAGCGCGCGCTCCAAAATGGGATCGGGCTTGTATTTCAGCTCGGTCATCTTGAAAAGCATGTTCAAAAAATTGCCGGTATAGCTCAGATCGTTATCAGGATAAGAGTAGGGTAACCCGAGACTGTGGCGGTAGGCGAACGCAGCCAAAGTCGGCATCTTGCTGATCAGCCGGTATGTTTGCTCTTTACGCGACTTCTTGTCGAAGATTCTCTTGGCATCCGGATAGAACGTCGACAACGCGCCTACGGTGCTTACAAGAATTCCCATAGGGTGAGCATCATGGTGGAAATTATCTATGAGCCTTTTGATGTTCTCGTGGATGATCGAGTGATAGGTCACGTTGTGCGTGAACTCAGCTAGTTGCGATTGGTTTGGGAGCTCTCCCTGGAGTATGAGATATGCCGTTTCCAGATAGCTGCTCTTCTCGGCAATCTGTTCGATGGGATATCCACGATAACGAAGTATGCCTTTGTCGCCGTCAATATAAGTGATCTTGCTCTGGCATGAAGCGGTATTCATGAACCCCGGGTCGTAGCTTACCAGGCCGTCGTCATCAGTGACTTTGATTTGAAACAGGTCCGTCGCCTTGATAGCGCCGTTTTGGATCGGAATCTCATACTTTTTGCCCGTCCGATTATCGATCACTGTCAAAGTCTCTGAAGCCATTGGGATTGCCTTTCCGAATTGCTTGTTTCTCTTTTTAGACTATCGCCCTACGGCGGTCAACCGCGGTTCCCGCCGGTTACGGTGTAATTATCCAATTGAGATTCCACTGCAAACCGTCCCGGGAGTAAGAAGCCACTGTCGCCGGCGTAAAATCATTCCTACTGCCGTCGACGGAGCCATGGAGTAACAGGGAAGCGAGCCGGCTCAAGTGAGGCAAATGGCCGACGAGCATTATGGGAGTCGCCGCTATGCCCAATTCCGCCGCCGCGATGTAAGGATCGTCGTCGGGCCGGAGTCCTCGCATGATCCGCAACCCTCCACCCGGCGCGAGATGGCGCGCAAAGATTTCCGCCGTTTGCCCGGCCCGGAGAATGCCTGAATGATAGATCACTGAGACTCGAACGGCCTTCTCCACTGCGCGGCGCGCTACTCGTTCGACCTGTTCGCGTCCAACGTTGCTCAGCGGTCGGCTCGGATCGACCAAATCGGCGAGCGCCTCGCCGTGTCTTGCCAGAAAAAATTCCATGTAAAACTCCATCAATTGAGCGCCGCGGCTCGTTCATTGAAAAACTATTCACGTAAAGCATTTAGTTGCAAATTGACGACTTTGATATAGTAGTATCCAGTGCCGTCATTTTACCGGCCGTTGAAGACCCATGGTAGAATTTCGTAACGTCAATAAGTGGTTCGGACCGCTCCATGTGCTGAAGGACATCAACTTGCAGATCGCACCCGCAGAGGTCGTCGTTGTATGCGGTCCAAGCGGCAGCGGCAAAAGCACCTTGATCCGCTGCATCAACCGGCTGGAGCCGATTCAGTCTGGAAGCATCGTCGTTGACGGGCTTTCACTGGATGACCCGGCCCGGGACATCGTGAAACTGCGCGCCAACGTCGGGATGGTCTTCCAATCTTTCAACCTCTACCCGCACATGAATGTCCTGCGCAACATTACCTTGGCGCCGATGAAGGTCAAAGGGCTGAGCCCCCGGCAAGCCGACCAGATCGCAATGAAACTGCTGGAGCGAGTCGGGATACCCGATAAAGCGCATGCCTACCCCGCCAATCTCTCAGGCGGGCAGCAGCAAAGGGTGGCCATTGCACGGGCTCTCGCGATGCAGCCCAAGATCATGCTGTTCGACGAGCCGACATCCGCGCTCGACCCGGAAATGATCAACGAGGTCCTGGAAGTTATGACCGATCTTGCGCGCGAGGGCATGACAATGATCGTTGTAACTCACGAAATGGGCTTTGCCCGGCGGGTAGCGCACCGGGTCGTGTTCATGGATGAGGGGCGGATCCTCGAGGTCGCCGCACCGGAAAAGTTTTTCGCGTCTCCGGAATCCGAAAGGACCAAACAGTTTCTTAGTAAGATTTTGTCGCATTAAGCTAAGGAGGATGCATGAGGGCATTTGCGAAAGCATGCATAGCGATCGTTGCCGTTACCTTGAGCGGAGGGACGGCAGCCGGGCAGGCAACATTAGAAAAGATCGAAAAGAGCGGCGTGCTCACGATTGGCACCCGCACCGGCTCGCCACCTTTCGGCTACGTCGACAAAAACAATCAATGGGTGGGTTTCTCCATCGACTTGGTGGAGCACGCGATCCTGCCGCTGGTGGCCAAAAAAGTCGGCAAGCAAGTAAAACTAGAAAAGAAAGAATCCACTCCCCAGACGCGCATCCCGCTCCTCACCTCCAATGCCGTCGATCTCATCGCCGAGACCATGACGGACACCCGGTCGCGGCGCGACAGCGTCGATTTTAGCCTGACCTTCTTCGTTACCGGCGCGCAGTTCCTAACCCGTAAAGGTAGTCCTATCAAAGGCCTTCAGTCTACGGCGGGCCGGCGCATCGCTGCCCAGCAAGGCTCCACCAATGCGCGCATCATTCGTGAGCGTGTTCCGAATGCGAAACTGGTCGAGTTTCCGGATCAGCCGGCGGCGTTCCAAGCTTTGGCCCAAAAGCAAGTGGAAGCTTATACGAACGACGGCATTCAGCTCGCCGGCCTTAAAGCCAAAGCGCCGCGGCCGGATGAATGGCAGATCATCGGGGAATTCTTTTCCTATGAACCCTATGGCATGGCGATGCGGAAAAACGATTCGGATTTTCGCCATGTGGTCAATTCAGGACTGATGGAAGCTATAGAATCCGGCAAGTACTTCGAGCTTTACGAGAAGTGGTTTGGTTCCAAAGGCGAGGTCCCCTACCCGCTCACTCCGGAAAACAAGCGATTCTTGGAGATGCAGGTGGTACCAAAGTAACCAATAGGCATTAGGCAGCAGCCAATACTTTCGGACCCACTTCGGAACTCTTACTATTGGCTATTGGCTAGTGCCTATTGCCTTCCTATGTTGTACGCCTTCGATTGGTCAGTCCTCTGGAGCGGTGAAACCGGATCTTGGCTGCTGTTTGGACTCGCCAAAACCCTGCAGATCTCGGTTTTGAGTTGGTTCTTGGCGCTGGGGTTGGGGATTCTGAGCGGCACGTTGC
>DATACQ010000542.1:0-10939 GCA_036258955.1 Binatia bacterium | reverse complement strand
GCCGCGAGCCCCTAGAGGAAAGCCGAAAACTCCAACTCCTCTTCCCAGGCTTCCAGCGCACGGCGGTGCTCCGGCGCGCCGGCTCCGAAAGTATCTCGAAAAAAATCAATGGCTGCGCGAGCTCCGACAAAGTTGGCGATGGTTTCGTTAAACGCGCCGGCGCCTTTGATGTAGAGAGTGTTATGAAACAGTTCATGAAAGACCACTTCGGCCAGCGTGACTTTGTCGTGCCGCAATAAGTGCGACAGCAAAGGGTCATCAAACCAGCCCAAGGTGCTGAAAGCGGCCGTTGAACGAATGCTCGTGTCGTAACCTTGACGTTGAAGCTGTTTCGCCGCCTCTTCAGCGTCGTTTCTGAAAAAGTAACCTTTGTAGGGCATCCGCCCGACAATCAGGAACCACCAGGTATACGGCTTCAACTCAGTCTGGGGGGCAGCGGTCAGAATAAAAGAGAGTTCCGGCCGGTCGATGTATGAAAAACTCGAGTAACTGCCGCCGACGTTCATCTTGAGTCTGTCGCGGGCGTACTCGCGGACCGCAAGAACGAGGCGTAACTTTTCTTTTGTGTCATGACTGACATCGGGGTGTTGCAGGTAATTTGCTATCGGTTCACGACGCCAGAGAATCTTCCCTTCTTCATAGGCCGCGCGCATCACATAAACCGGCGAGCAGCCAGACAGACCTGGCAGTAAAAGCGCCAACAAAGTCAGCACGGCGACGCGGCGCTTGGGCGTTTCGGGTTTCGGGTTTAGTGTTTCGGGTTCAACGCGAAACGCGAAACTCGAAACACGAAACTGTCGCGGCAGCCTGCTAAGCGGTGACCTTTTGTGGGGACTCATAGCCGCTGAACTTTAATTCTTCTCTTTCGTATTGTAATTGGTAGAGCCGGTGATAAATCCCGCCGCGCGCCATCAGCTCAGCGTGCGAACCCATCTCGCGGACTTCGCCGTGGTGGAGGACGATGATCCGATCGGCGTTCCGAATCGTGGAGAGTCGATGGGCAATGACGACGCACGTGCGATTCTGCATCACAAGCTCGAGCGCCTCCTGAATCAGCGCCTCGGTTTCGCTATCAACGCTCGAAGTAGCTTCGTCCATAACCAGAATTTCCGGCTCGAACACCAGCACCCGCGCTAGGGAAAGGAGCTGGCGCTGCCCGGCGGAAAAGTTGCTGCCGCGTTCGCGCACCTGCGCCTTAAATCCTTCCGGCAGCCGTCGGATGAAACTCTCCGCGTTCGCCGCGCGCGCCGCCGCTTCGACCCGTGCCAATGGGATGCTATTGTCACCCAAAGTCAGATTCGTGCGCACATCGCCGGAGAAAAGAAAAACGTCCTGTAGCACTACGCCTATATGACGCCGCAGCGCGTGCAGATCCCAGTCCCGCACGTCAACGCCGCTGACTTTGATGGAGCCTTGCTGGATGTCATAAAAACGATTCAGCAGCTTGATCGTGGTCGTCTTGCCGGAACCCGTGGCCCCCACCACCGCGATTCTCTCACCGGGAGCTATCCTGAAGGACACACCCTTGAGCACCGGATCGCCCGGCTTGTAATGAAACCAGACGTTCTCGAACACCACTTCGCCGCGAAACGGCTTGGGGACGACGGCGTTCTTCGGGCTCTCAATGAGAAGCGGTGTATCGAGGAGCTGAAAGATCCTTTCCGCAGAAGACATGGCCGATTGCATGACTGCGTACTTTTGGCTGAAGTCCCGCAGCGGCACGAAGAAGCGATGGAGATACTCTTTGAAGGCGACCAATGTGCCGATGCCCACTGCCCCGTGCAAGGCTTCGCCGCCGCCGTACCACAACAGCAACGCTACGCTCACGGATCCCGCCGCCTCCACCATAGAGTAGAGCGCCGCTTCGTAAAAATTTGAGAGATGATAAGCATCGCGATGGGCGGAGTTAAACTCGTCAAACTCGCGAAAGGTCCTGCCTTCGCGAGCGAAAAGCTGGATCACCGCCATGCCGGAGATCGCTTCGCCCAGGTAAGCATTGATGCGCGCCAATCTCACGCGAATCAAACGATAGGTTTGCCGCGCTTTGACCCGGAAAAAATTGATCGCGAGCGCCATAGGCGGAATCAACGCCAGTGATACGAGCGCCAGTCGCATATCGAGATAGAACATAATGGCGACAATCCACAACACCATGACGAAGTCCGAAATCAGCGTCATCACGCCCGATGAAAACATCTCTTGCAGCACATCTACGTCGGTAGTCATGCGCGTCACCAGGCGTCCCACAGGATTTCGGTCGAAGTAGCTCATCGGAAGCTTCTGCACCTGGGAAAACACCGCGACCCGCAGGTCAGTGAGGCAGCGCTGCGCCACAACCATGGTGAGATAATAGTGGGAAAACACGGTTACGGTTTCCCCTAGCAGCGCGACGAGAAAAAGCAGCGCCACCGCCTGCAGCCCAGCGAGATCACGGTGAGCGATGTATTGATCGATCCCAACCTTCATTAGGTAGGGCTGGGCCAAGCCAAAGGCCTGCTGGAGCGGTAAAAGCAGCATCGCGACGAGAAAAAGCCGTTTGTAAGGAGCAATAAACTTCCAGAGCCGCTTGATCAGGCGGAAGTCATAGGCCTTACCCAAGATCTCTTCTTGCTCGGTGAAGTCGGCCATCTATATTCGTTCCAATTCTTCAGATAGGCGCTGCTGCTGGTACAGCTCCGCATAAAAGCCGCCTCGTTCCACCAACTCGTGATGGTTGCCGCGCTCAACAATGCGGCCGTCATCAAGGACCAGAATTTCATCCGCTTCTTTTACCGCCGATATCCGGTGGGAGATAATAAGGCAGGTTTTGTCTTTCAGGACGGCTCGCAGCCCGTGCAGAATTTCCGCCTCCGTCTGCGCATCAACGCTCGAGAGACAATCGTCCAAAATCAGGACGGGCGGTTCCATGACCAACGCGCGGGCCAAAGTTGCGCGCTGCTTCTGCCCGCCCGAAAGGGTTACGCCACGTTCCCCGACGATCGTATTCAGCTTCTCGGGGAAGATTTGCAGGTCGCGATCGAGCCTGGCGATAGCGACGGCGCGGTTGATCTCGTCGTCGGTTACGTCGTCCCGGCCAAACGCCAAGTTGCGCCTGAGCGAAGTGGAAAAAAGAAATGGATCCTGCGGCACGTAGCCCAGAGTTTTACGGAGATCGCGCAGCGAAAGCTTTCGTATATTGTGACCGTCCAGAAGAATTTCCCCGTCCGTAACATCGAACAAGCGCGGGATTAGCTGCGCCAGAGTGCTCTTGCCCGCACCGATAGGCCCAACAATGCCTACGCTGCGCCCGGCCGAAAGCGAGAAGGAAACGCCGTTAAGCGCGCCCTGGCCGTTTCTTTGCCGGTCGTAGGCGAAGGAAACGTTGCGAAACGTGATGGCGTCTTTGAGCCCCCGGACCGGCAGCGGCGATGGGCCATTGGCGATCGCCGGTTCGATCTTGAAAAGTTCTTCCAGGCGTTTCATCGCCGCGCGTCCTCGCTCAACCAACGAAAACATCCAGCCGAAAGCAGCCGTGGGCCAGGCAAGCACGTTCAAGTAGGCAGTAAAGGCGACGATGTCCGCAACCAGCAGGTCGCCGCGGGCGACGCGAACGCCGCCGTACCAGATGACGATCAGGATCGTGAGCCCATTAATGCACTGCATGATCGGCGTGATGATGCCACGCAGCCGCGCCATCTCCATGCTCTTTGTTTGATAATCGCGATTTAAGGAGACAAACTCGTCAATTTGAGATTTTTCTTGGGCGTAGGCTTTAACGACGTGCATGCCACTAAGGTTCTCCTGGACGTGGCTGCTGAGCACCGACATCTGCTGCTGCACCTCAAGGGAGTTTTTCATGATCTGGCCGCGAAACTTACGCGCAGCGAAGATGAGCAGCGGGAACGGCGCCAGCGCCGCCAAGGTCATGCGCGCGTCCATCGAAAACATCAACACCAGCGCATAGACATAATAGAGCGGCGCATTGACGAGGTTCAGCACGCCCGGGCCAAGCATCACGCGGACGGCAGAAATGTCATTAATCAGCCGGGACATTAAGTCGCCGGTCCTCTGCGAGTGGTAAAATGAAACGGGAAGCCGTTGGAGATGAGCGAAGAGATCGTTGCGAAGATCGTATTCGACGTTGCGCCCGGCGTTAAAGATCAAAGCACGTGATATCGTGCGCACAACGCCCTGAGCTAGCGCCGCGATGCCGATCAGAGCAGCATAATAGGTGACATCGCTGAGCGAGCCGCCTTGCTCGATAATACGGACCGCCTCGCGCATCCACCATGGGATCCACATCACCAGGCTCACAGTAGCCAGAAGACAAAGCGCGCCAAAAAAATAGCGCCGCCAGTAACGCCCGAGGTAATGCTTTAAGCGGCCCATGTATCCGGTAAGGATAATCTAGGAGCGGTAGGTTAGCAACAAAACGCGCGGAGCAGGCGTTCAACGTGCCAAGGTTTGGCCGGAGCGTAGGTTATTGAGCGGCTTCAACGGTTTCAACGGATTAGCGATAACTTGAACTTTGAACCTTGAGCGGCTATTTAATCCCCGCCCCGCCGGCTGTCAGGTCATGCCGAACGCCGAAGCGCAGACCGAAGTAGCGCACGATCAGCGCACCCGTGATGGTAATGGCGATAATGAAGATACTGATGATACTCGCCGCTTCCCGATTGCTGACGGATAACGAAGACAGCTCCAGCGCCATCAGCGACAACGTCATGGTGTCGCGGGAGGCGAGCAAAACAATGCTGCTTGTAGCGCCGGCAGCGCTGACGAAATTCATAACGGCTAAGAGAATCAAGGTGGGCATTAGCAGCGGCAGCCATATGCAGAAATAGGTTCTCAGCCAACCGGCGCCGGAAACGCGCGCTGCTTCTTCCATGTCGGCGCCGACCTGAACCAGAACGCCTTTCATGATGTTAACGCCCGTAGTCTTGCCTTGCAGCATGACAACGATGATCAACGCCCATATCGTGCCGAAAAGAACATTCAGCCCCGGCGTGCCGAGAAAAACCCATAAGAGCCCGAGCCCGGCAAGAATGCCGGGAATCGCACCGGAGCTCCAGATCATGAGATCCAGAGCGCTGCGACCGGGCAGGCGCGTGCGCACCAAGATATAGGCAAGTACAGAAAACAGGAGCGGGCTCAGCGCCGCCGCGCTGGTGGCAAGAATCAACGTGGTGCGCAATGCGTTGATGAACACGGGATCGTTGAACACGAACCGCCAGTGATCGAGGGTAAAACCCAAAACGAAGTAGCCGATCCGCTGCATGAAACTGCCCAGTACGAGAATGATCATCGGTCCGATAGTCAAAAGGACCAGCAACAGCGCGATCGCACCGAACGCGACGTAGTTCCATCGGCCAAGATCGATCAAACCGGGGCGAAAGCTGCCGGTGATCGTGGTGTAACGACGCCGCTCCAAGATCCACCGTTGCAGCGGAATTATCAAAGCAACGATCAGTAGCGTGAGGCTTGCCAATACTGTCGCTTCCCCATAGTTGGGTACCGGGTCGCGAACCAGCGCGTAGATCTTGGTGGAATAAACGTAGAAGCCAAAGGGTAAGCCGAGCAAATATTCGGTTTCGAACGATTGAAAGACCCGCAGAAGTTGCAGAGCCAAGACCATGATCATGGGCGAGATCATTAGCGGCAGTGTAACTTTAAAAAATGTGCGCAGGTTGCCCGCGCCGCCCACCCGAGCGGCTTCCTCCAAGGTTGAATCCATGTTGCGAAACGCGGGCGTCAGTAGCATGACCTTTATCGAGAGCCCGTGGCCCATCAGATTTGCCCAAACGATGCCCGGCACGCTGAAAATATTAAAAGGCCCCCGCTCCAGTTGAAACATATTCTTCAGTGCGAGATTGATCACGCCCACGTCGGGATCCAGGAGCGTGATCCAAGCAATGGTCGTTGGCAACGCGGGAACCATGTACGAGACCCAAAACAAAAATTCCAACGTGTGGCTGAAAGGTATCTTCGTCCGCGCGAGAATCCAGGCGATCGTAAGGCCAGCAGGAAAGCTGACGGCCAAGGATAGCGACCAAACCAAAAGCGAGTTGCCGAGTGACTTGAGCAGGCCAGGTCGCTGAAAAGCGTTGATCCAATGATCCGTGCCCCAGCGACGCGGCTCGACGAACCAGTCCGTGGCCGCGTTGAAGCTGTTAATCAACAGAAGGAGCGCCGGCCAGAGGAGAAAGTAGCCGAGCAACAGCAGCACCGCGGCCATAACAAAATGACCCGTTCCGATGCGTGCGGCCGGTATCGGAGGCGCGACGCTTAGCTGATCAACCGTGGAAACCATATCAGAAGCTTCTCGTCTCTACTTTTCTCGTGTCCAGGCGCATTATTCATGATCGGGCAAGCTTGCGATACAGTGTTGAGACCGAGGCGCAAGCCATCGAACAGAGCGGACAACGAATGACTTCGGGTCTCGTGTTTAGAGTCTCGGTTTTCAAACCCTGGACTTGAGACCCTAGACTCAAGACTCAACCTTGGCCGCGATCAGAGAGCCTTGTCTTCTCGGACGAAATCTCGTGCATAATCCCGTTAGTTCCCCTAATAGATTCGATTTGCGGCCTTCCCCACGTAGAGACAAGAAACAGAAACTTGAACTATTTCTGCCTACTTTCCCAAATTTTATAAATCCATTTCTGCGCCTCTTCTTGCTTGGCCCCGGTTTCGGGATCCGCATCGGGGAACGCGTACTCTTTGCCAGGTTCTCGCCGTTCCTCGGGTACAACCTCGCCCATCGGAACGTCGGTGCGCAGCGACTGGCGATCCAGGGCGGGAATCAAGGTATGGGTCAGCGCCTGACCTTCTTTCGAAAGGAACCAATTCACGAATAGCTTCGTGGCATTAGGATGTGGCGCGCCGGCAAACACGGAAATGCAGCAGCCGGAGCCGCCGGCACGAAGTAAACCGATCTGCTTCGGCAGTAGAACTTGTTTGATCGGCAAGCCTTTTTTCGCGAGCCGGTTATATTCCTCTGTCCCGGTGGCGACCGCCTGGAGTGGATAACGGCCGCTGACCAGCCAGGTTTCCAGTATGCGCCGATCATCCGTGAACGTGATCCCGGCATCCACCAGATAAGTGCGAACCCATTGCGGACCGCGGTCGGGCTCGAAATAGCTGTCGATCATCTGGCGTATTCCCGAAGGGTCGCCCATTCCTTGTCCAGCGATCTTGCCTTTCCATCGCGGGTCGAAGAAATCCGTCTGCTTTTTGATGGTCGCGATCTCAGCGGCATTTAACTTATCCGTATTGTACCAGGATTCGTACCGGTCCTCTTTGGTGGCATGATAGATGAACGTGAACTTTGAAAACTCGTCGGCGTACCAGTGGCGACCCAAAAACCAGGCGGATTTGTCGAGCACCTCCGGATGCACGAGCAAAGGAGCAAACGGCATTAAGGATTCCGACGGAACCAGTCGTTGATTGTTTTCTCGTGAGCTGATCAAGGCTACATCGACGGTGTATCTGCCCGCCTTCCGCTCCGCGAGCACGCGATTGACAGTATCCGTCGCGTTGCCGGTTGAAACTTCGACTTTGACGCCAAACTTTTTCTGGAAGACGTCCAATACCGGCCGATACTGGCGCGACGGCGCCCCGCCCGAAGCGACGGCCAACGCACCCTCCTGCTTTGCCGCTGAGGTCAACTTCGACCATTCTTGTTCAAAGCCGCCCGCGGCACCGCTGTAGGCCAGCTCGAGTTGAGCCAGAACGATTCCTACTACGGCCAAAACTCTCACAACAGAGATAAAAATAGTCATTACTTCCGGATTTCGCATTAGTAATGCCATCGGATGTCCTCGCTTTCACTAATCTTTATGCGACCAATCAGATGCCCAAGCACTATGACCGTCCGGCCGCAGATGCAACCAGACCTTTCTGCCCTCTTCCACCGGTTCATGACGTTGGCCGTAAAGCAGCATTGATCCCTGGCCGTCGACATCGACCTGGTATTCGATCCTCTCGCCGATGAATAGCGCCGCCTGAACAGTGCCGGCGATCATGCCGGACGGCATCGTGGAGTTTTGCGCCGGCATGATTTCGACATCCTCGGGGCGCACGCCCACGTAAACAAGCGCTCCCGATTTGATTCCGGACGGTTCGTACGTGCGACCAAAAATCACGCAGTCCGGCGCCCCCTCGAGCGCGATCGCAATTTGCCCTGACGGATTGCCGGTCTGCACTTTTCCTTTGAAGAGTAAAGTTCTGCCAACGAAGTCGCGGACAAATTCGTTCGCCGGCTTCTCGTATAGGAGCCGCGGATCGCCTTGCTGCTGCACAATGCCAAGATTCATCAGAGCAATGCGATTGGATAAGCTTAGCGCTTCGATCTGGTCGTGGGTCACGAACAGCATGGCAATTTTGAGACGCTTCTGGAGCATCTTCACACTAATGCGCATTTGCTCCCGGAGCTTAGCGTCCAGGTTGCTAAAGGGTTCATCCAGCAGCAGTACCCGCGGTTCGGTAACCAGGGCGCGCGCGAACGCAACGCGCTGTTGCTGGCCACCGCTCAACAATGGTCCCGGTCGATCTTCGAGGCCCGACAATCCGACCAAATCAAGGGCGCGAGCTACCCGCTGCTTGATTTCAGTCTTTGGAAAGCGGCGCGCGCCAAGTGGAAACGCGACGTTCTGCGCCACTGTCATGTGCGGCCAAATGGCATAGGATTGGAATACCATGCCGACGTTGCGCTTGTCCGGCGACACACATAGCCCGCGCGAACTCATGACCACGGCTTGCTCACCGAAGAAAATATCGCCGGCATCGGGTTTCTCCAGACCGGCGACCATGCGCAAAGTGGTCGTCTTGCCGCAACCGCTTGGACCGAGCAAAGTCAAAATCTCGCCGTCGTAGACGTCCAGGGATAGATCTTTAACGGCCGGTATGCGATTGCCCGGATAGGTTTTCCAGAGGTGTTGCAGCCGTACGGCGATCTTCGCCGCGCCCGCAGGCTGCTTGAGAGGATCCATAGATTTTAGCGCGGACTTCGCGCAGAGCCGCCTACTTTAAAATCTTTCGCGCGAACTCACCGCCCGGCACGCGCCATTGTGTGATGACGTCTTCGCCGTAGAAACGGACTTTCTCAAACTCTTCCGGCGTCGTGACATCCTTTGCAGCGGGCGTGTTGAACTTCGCCAGCCATTTGGTATCGACGTCGAGGCGCCGGCTGCCCTGGGTCAGGGCGCGGCCGTAGAGGTCCTGCCCTTCTTTCCCAAGAAGCCAATTGATGTAGACTTTCGCCGCATTCGGATGCGGCGCATTGCGCATGATCGCCACCGTGCCGAAGCCGTTGCTGCCGTTCAACCCCTCCTTAATATTAGTGAGAACCTTGATCGGCAACCCACCTTTGATGTAGGGATCCACGAATCGCTGTGACAAGCCCAACGCTATGGCGAGGCTACCTTTCGCCAGGCCAACGGCAAGTTGCTGGCCATCACGATGGATGAAGAGATCTTGACCTGCCAGCTTTTGCAAGAACTCTTTACCTTTGGTTTTCATCAGAAAACCCCAGAGCCCTTGGCCCGCGCTGGGAACCCGCGGCTCGAAGAAGCCAATCTTTCCTTTCCATTTGGGATCAAGGAGATCGTCATAAGACGTTATCTCTCCCGGCTTTACCAAATCAGTATTGTAGAACGGAGGAATGGAAAAATCGGCTGAGAACGAATAGATAAAACGGTTCGTTTTGACGTTGTCCTCCCACATGTGGCCGCCCCACCACTGTTTGGGATCTTTGACTTCCGGGAGAATCAGGTGATCCATGAACGGCGCCAGCATGTTTTCGTCCTTCAAAGGCTCCAATGTGCCGGAGCCGCCATGCAGGACGTCGAAGTAACGCACACCGGCCTTGAACTCTGCCATTGCTTTTCCGGCATTTTGCGGCCCTGGCGCTGAAATCAGTTCCAGCTCGAGCCCAAATCTGCTCTCAAAAGTTTCTTTGTACTGTTTTCTCAGTACTGCCGTCGGCGGACCGCCGGCCACCACCTTCCCTTCCTTTTTTGCCGCTTCAACAGTCCTTTTCCATTCGTCCTGCAGTTCAGCGGGGCTGGCCTGCGCAGCAAAAGAAAAGGGCACGGCAATCACCAGTGACAGCGCGGCAACACAGCGTGATAAGTAGAGGTAATGCATTAGCGTTTCCACTCGGCCACAGAGCCGATGGCGGCGTTCAAGAATGTTCAAGCGCACGATCAATCCAGCTCGACATCCACGAGCGAGAAGTCATCCGATGCGAGCGCTTGCTGCAAAATCGGCTTGAGCTCTTCCTTTCGAGTTACCTTAAAACCGTTGGCGCCGTAGCACGCCGCTAGGTTAGCTAGGTCCGGAACAAAAAGGTCCGTGCCGATGACTCGGCCACCGTAGGTTTTCATCTGGTCGCGCTTCATGCCGCCGTACGCATTGTTGCGCAGTACCAGGATCATTACCGGTATATTGTGGAACCGCGCTGTGGCAAGCTCCTGCTGTTCCATCATGAACGAGCCGTCGCCTGTGACGCAAATGACCCGCGCCTCGGGCCGGCCAAGCTTAACGCCCATAGCCGTGCTCAGCGCGGTCCCGATGGCGCGAAACTCGCCGGCGTGAATGATCGGATTCACCGCGTCAATGCCGCGCAGGGTATCGCCGGTCATGCCCGAGGTGGTGAGTATTTCGTTGCCTGTAAGCAGCTCGTTCAGAACTTTCATCACCGACTCGTAAGTCAAACCTCCATCACGGAATCTCTGCTCGACATCGGCCTTCCATGCTTGCCTCGCGTGCAGGATAGCTTCCGCTTTTGTGCCCGTAGCTGGGGTTTTCGGCGCCCGCTTTTTGACGTCGCTGATGATCGCGCGCAGCGCGACTTTGGCGTCCGCTTGAATTGACAAAGCCGTGGGATAGTTGCTGCCCAGTTCATCCGGATCCGTATCGATCTGAACGATCTTGGCGTTCGCGGAAATGATCTCATGGCCGA
>DATACQ010000541.1:0-2535 GCA_036258955.1 Binatia bacterium | reverse complement strand
TGTCCTTATTGCAAAGCCGACTTGGGGCCCGGACCCTCACCCGAATGGCTTATTCGGGACGAAGGTCCCTACAAGACGCGATCGCGGGTGCGGGAAAAATCGGTGGCTCCAAAAGTTGCACTTGCCGCCGGGATCATTCTTTGCATCGTTGCCGCCGCGTTGTTCGGTATGGGAATTTTGGGATCTGGCAACTCCAGCGCAACGCAAGGGGTATTACAGCAAAGGAACCAAGACCTCCAAGCCAGGGAAGAACAAATCGCGGCCCTCGAAGCCGAGCTTAAGAAAGTGCGCCTAGAAAATGCGGATATTGTAAAAGAAGCAGCGGCGCTCAAGACGCGATTGCAGGAGCGCGAGAAGGAACTTACGTCCTATGAGCAGCGCTTGAGCGTTGCCAAACGTGAAACGGAACGCGCCCCTGACCGACGGCCCCAACCAGAGCGGCCGACGAATCCCCGACCCATGGAAGCCGCGACTGCTCCCGCACCGCCGGCTCAGCGCCAGGGGCGAGCGGGAGTTTATGAAACCGCTCGAGCCACAGAGGTGCACGAGCGTCCGGCGCAGTCGTCGCGTATCATTACTCGCCTCGGCGGCGGGACTCGAATCAACGTGGTTGGCGGCGATGGGGAATGGCTAGAGGTGGTATCCAAACGCGGCAACCCTCCGGGCTTTGTTCTGCGCGCTGATGCAAAATTAGTCAGCACACCCAACAAGTAGGTGGTGGATCACTGGCGAGAAGACCCGGAGTTGCATAAGGATGTCTCTCAGCAGCATGAAGCTCACATGTTTTTGACCGTTTCGATGGGCAAGTCTAATCGGTCGCCCCATTCTTTCCAGGAGCCGATATAATTGCGGACTCTCGGATAGCCCAATATCCGCAGGGCCACATAGCTATGCGCGGCCCGGTATCCGCCCTGACAGTAGGAGATCACCTCTCGATTGGGCGTGATTCCCGCGGCTTCATACATGGCTCTTAGTTCCGCCTCGGATTTGAATTTGCCGGCAGCGTCGAGGTTATCCGTCCACTCGACATGGATGGAACCGGGTATGATGCCGCCGCGCGCTGCCCGCACCTGAGTGCCGAGATGCTCAGCTTTGCTGCGGGTATCCAGGATCGCGTATTCATTTTTTTTGAGCGCGCTCAGGACGTCGTCAACGGTAGCAAGAACATCGCGCCGCTCGTTGATCTTAAACGATGCAGCTTTCACCGGCGTGGTTTCATTACTTACCGGATACCCCGCGGCTTTCCAGGCGCTAAAGCCGCCGTCCAGCATTTGCGCGTGCGGATGGCCGAAAAATTCCAAAAACCAGACGCCGCGGGCGGCGCGCATGCCCGAGTTGCCTTCATAGAAGACAACCTCTTTCGATTCACTAACTCCTCTGAGTTCGAGCACGTGATGAATCATGTGCATAAACGCATGCAACGGTCCATCTCGGGTATCGATTAAGCTCAACCCAAATAAATCAAAGTGCCCGCTTCCCGGAATGTGCTCGCGCGCAAAGTCTTCGGCGGGCCGCGTGTCTATGATGCACAGATTCGAGTTGCCCAATTTATCCTTCAGCTCTTTCGGAGTTGTGAGCAGTGTTTCGCGCGTGTATTTTGATTCCATGTCCCTGCTATACATTAGCAGAAATGGGTCTGCAAATCCGGAGTCTCCTGGTAAATCAAGAGCAGTTCTGACTGTAATTTTCTGCGCGATTTCCTTTCTTCTTACCCCGTTCCCGGCGGCGAGAGGCGACGGTGAGGCGGGTAGCTTCATATACCAGCTTGCCTTGCCCGGCCGCACGCTGTCGTTTCCGGCCGATCACTATTCGCATCCCGACTACAAGACCGAATGGTGGTACTACACCGGTCACCTGGAGACTGAAACGGGCAAGCGCTACGGTTACCAGGTCACGTTTTTCCGTTTCGGCCTGCGTGACCGCCAAAGAGCCTGGAAAGACGAGCCTATCTTTACGGATCTTTATATGGCTCATTTTGCCCTGTCGGACATCTCTGGCAGAAAATTCCGTTTTCGCGAGCGCATCAACCGTGGATACGGGGAAAAGGCCGGCGCCGCCACGGACCGGTATCACGTCTGGAACGAAGATTGGAAAGTGGAAGGCGATGACAAGGCGCATATAATTTACGTGAACGATCGCGGAACTGTCTTGCGCCTTTCAGCCAGATCGCTCAAGCCACCGGTGCTGCACGGCGATAATGGACACAGCCAAAAAGGAGAAGGCGAGGGACGCGCATCCTATTATTATTCCCTGACACGCATGCAGACTGAAGGGGAGTTAACGATTAACGGCAAGAAGGAGAAAGTTCGCGGTCTAAGCTGGATGGACCATGAGTTTGGCAGTAATCAACTCGCTCACAACCAGGTGGGCTGGGATTGGTTCAGCATTCAGCTCGATAACGATGCAGAACTGATGCTTTACCTCATGCGTCACAAGGACGGGTCTGTGGATCCCTATTCCAGTGGCACACTCGTAACAGCCGATGGAACGATAAAACATTTAAAGCTCAACGACTACCAGGTGGAAGTTCTCGAT
>DATACQ010000540.1:0-2216 GCA_036258955.1 Binatia bacterium | reverse complement strand
TCGAGGTAGCGGAACAGGTGGCTGCGCAAAAGTTCACAGGCGTCTATGTGGACGCCAACGCCGTTTCACGAGCCACCGCAGAACGTATCGCTGAGATCGTGACGCGGGGCGGCGCGAGCTTCGTTGATGGCGGCATTATCGGTTCGCCCGTGAAGCAAGCCGGCACCACCCGCCTTTATCTTTCCGGCGCTCGCGCTGAAGAGGTCGCCGACGTGTTTGCCAAAAGCATGCTCAACGCGAGGTCCATAGGTCCGGAACCCGGCGCCGCGTCCGCTCTGAAGGTCGCCTATGCGTCCTGGACGAAAGGCACCGATGCGCTGTTGCTGGCAATCAGAGCCTATGCGGCCCATGAAGGCGTAGACGATGCGCTGCTGGAAGAATGGCGTATTTCTCAGCGGGAGCTTGAAAAACGCTGCGACCGTGCGGCGGCGGTAGCAACACCGAAGGCCTGGCGGTATGTCGGGGAAATGGAAGAAATCGCCGAAGCATTCGAGAATGCCGGCCTACCAGGAAAGTTTCATAAAGCTGCGGCTGAACTCTGCGAGCGGCTCGAGGCATTCAAAGACCGCACGGATCCCGCTCCGACTGTCGCGGAAGTCATCGATACGTTGCGCCGGCCGACTGAGACCCGTCGAACCGGAACGCGCCATTGAAATCCCCTGAACAGCGAAAGAACCGCTAAACTTTCCACCCGCGGGAGATATCGACCCGCGTCCCTACGGGATCCACCACGAACGTCTCGGCGAAGCGTCCATCTTTCGGCAACTGCGTCTTGCCGCCTCTACCGCCTGCGCTGAGCGCTTTCTCAACTGCACCCGGGACGTCATCCACTTCGATACCGAAATGAAATATTCCTTCACTCCGATTTCTGGCGGGTAATAGCGCGAGATTGATATGGCCGTCGGAAACGTAGATGGCGTCGCCGTTTTCGCCGCTGCGCGCGACTTCTTTGAAGCCGAAGGAATTTTTGTAAAACTCCGCAAGCTTGGCCGGCTCCTGAGCGAGAAGCGCGATGTGTCTTATCCTTGGCATTTTCTAGCCTCCTTATACTGTGTTCGAACACGAGTTTCGCCGAAATAGCGCTTCGTTCACTGCCGGTTCCGCTGCGCTTCTTGGCTCCATCCTACGCTGCATTCCGGAGCGGAAACAAGTTCCCGATTCATGCAGGTAAATCCGCCACCGGAACCCCTCTATCAATGGCTGCGCATTTTGCATCTTCAGCGACCGATTTTTGCCGTGCCAATGCAAGCACTTCTGCGGCGCGCGACCTTGGTATAAAGCAAACCCCCGTGTCGTCGGCGAGCACGATGTCGCCCGGGGCAACGCGAACGCCGCCGACAACAATTTCGCCGTTGATTTCGACCGTTTCGATGCGCCATTTGCCTGTGATAGGAGTTACCTCAGACGCCCAGATTGGATAACCAACGCGGCGCGAGTGCGCGACATCCCGTATAGCACCGAAAACAATAGCCCCTGCTTCACCCTGCCGCTTGGCGGTCTGCGCCGAAATCCCACCCATGTTTGATATTCCAGGTACTCCGTCGATAACGACAATGTCTCCCGGAAGTGCCAGGTTATGAGCTTCGAACTCCGCCATTTTGTTGACGTGCCGGCGCGCCGCCTCATAAACGTGCTCGCGCTGTACAATATTACGCACCGTGAGCGCCGGTCCGATGATGCAACAACCAGCGATCGTGGGCTGTAACGCCGACGCGCCGATGACACCGGTGATTCCCAGCTCGTCCATGGCATCTGAAACAATACCGCTGGCATCGCCGAGCGCCCGAAATCCCTCGATGATACCTTCCGGTGGACGCGGCGCCTCCATGATCCTGATGCGTTCGTGCGCGATCTTTCCCGTGAGTTTCTTCTGCGCCATATCGTGTCCAGTCGAGAGATTAGTTCTCCAGAAGCTTCTTCATGCGCTCGATCACCTCGGGCGGCTGAACCATAATTTCTTTGGATATCGCCTCGAGCTGTTCGCCGGGTAAAGGATCGAGATCCCATTTCCTTTTTTGTGCATCGGCCAGTAGTGCCGGGTCGCTCATGGCCTTGGTAAACGCCTCGCGTAAAACTTTGAGGCGATCGGCGGGTATTCCAGGAGAGGTCATAAACGGGCGGCCGAGATCGCCCGAAGAGAGTAGCACTCGAGCCAGTCGCTTTGTTGCTTCAGGAGTTTTATGCGTCTCCATCAGCTCGTAGAAGGTTGGAACGTC
>DATACQ010000539.1:0-2861 GCA_036258955.1 Binatia bacterium | reverse complement strand
CATCGCCAAAAACCCAGCGGCGAACCCGGCGACCGCAAGCATGAGCGACCCTAAATGCAGCGCTTGGGGGAGCATTGAAAAAGAGACGGTGCCGAGCAGGACGCCGCTCGCAAAGCCGAGAGCGACCGACATGAACAGACTCGTCGGTGTAAACCAGAGCGCCAGGAGCCCGCCCGCCGGAGAGGCGAAAGCGGCGGCGCCCGCAATAGTAAGAACCGTAATGAAATCCGTTCCATCCATCTTTAAGGATGACATCGAGTTCAGGCGAAACGCTTGGGCGATATCGAATGGATACCCAGTATCGTTACCGGGTAAGTGCACGCGTCCTTCGCCGGTTGCGCGATGCCCGAACCCTCAACTTGCTCTATCCAACTGCTATCATTGAATTCTTGCCTTTCCATCCATTATGCGATCCCCGCAATCGATGTGTCTCATCGATGTCATCTTCTTGTCCATCATTTGGTTTACACATTTGTGGCGATCTTTCAGACAAGCGAGAACTGCACCGGGCAGCGCGAGAAAACCTTGATTCCCCGAATGACGAAAGACAAGCCGTTCTCCGTAGAAAAATCCAACACAGCATACTTACGCGGCGGTCGGCTGCTCCCAACAACGGACATATACCAGAATCCTTGAACTTTTTGAGCAACGAATGTGCCACTAGTGTGTCGATGCCGTCGCGTTTCTTAGGTCGCAACTGATTGACGCGACTTGCTTCGGCTAACTAGCTGTTTCCGAAAAGTAGAAGGGCGACCAGTGTCTGGACTGCCACTCAGGTGCTTGCGATGAAATGTGGTCCTGCGCACGCTGTATCCGCTCCTCATCAGCATCGGGGAGACCTGTCGTTTTGAGGCGAGATTTGTGCGGATAGACGAGCCACTCTAAACAACTCGGCGCTGTCCCTTTGAACGGTCGATCTCGCTTCTTGCCTCCGACCGGCCCGAATCAGGCTGGACTCTTAGCCTTGCGTCGTGTTCTATTGGCGATAGGGCGTGCGCGCTGGTCTTACCGTTCAAACCGCCAATGCGATGCTCGATGCGCGTGAATTTCTACACAATTATGAAGTCTCCAAACTCATTTAGCTTGCCTGGCCTGGAAGACAAGGCCTTTTTATTGCTGGTTATTGCGGTTTCGCTGGCGTTCATATGGATCCTCTGGCCATACTCAGGCGCGATTCTCTGGGCAACCGTCCTCGCGATCGTATTTGCGCCGCCGTATCGGCGGCTATCGAGATCGATGCGCCACAAGCGGACCCTTGCGGCGCTGGCTACGTTGATGATCATTCTGATGATCGTCATCTTGCCTGTAACACTGATTACGGCCTTGTTGCTGCAGGAAGGGTTCAGCGTCTACGAGAGAATTCAATCGGGTGAGCTCAATATCGGTCAGTACTTTAAACAGGTCTTTGAGACGCTACCGACTTGGGTGACCGATCTGCTGGATCGCTTTGAGCTGACAAACCTCGGCTTGATGCAGGAGAGACTGTCGAGTGGTCTGATGAAAACGAGTCAGTTCTTTGCCACCCAGGCTCTAAGCATTGGGCAGAACACGTTCGCCTTTATCATCGATCTATTCATTGTGCTCTACCTGCTGTTCTTTTTGCTGCGCGATGGAGACGGACTTGCCCGGCGTATCAGGGATGCGATTCCCTTGCGCCCGGAGCAACAGCGCGATCTTTTCAACAAGTTCACCGCAGTGATCCGCGCCACGATCAAAGGGACCCTCGTCGTGGCTATCGTGCAAGGGGCGCTCGGAGGACTGATCTTCTGGGCTTTAGGCGTCCACGCCGCGGTATTGTGGGGAGCGTTGATGGCCGTCTTATCTCTGCTGCCCGCGGTCGGCAGCGCCTTGGTTTGGGTGCCGGTTGCGATTTATTTCTTCGTTACGGGCCATATCTGGCAGGGAATTGTCCTGGTTGCGTTTGGAGTGCTGGTGATCGGGTTGGTAGACAACGTGCTGCGGCCGGTTCTGGTCGGCAAGGAAACCAAAATTCCCGACTACGTTGTGCTTATCGCCACGCTCGGTGGCATAGCGATCTTCGGCGTGAACGGCTTTGTCATCGGACCGGTGATCGCAGCGATGTTCATGGCCGTCTGGGATCTTTTTTCTGCTTCGCGGTCGGAGATCCAGATCGACCGCAGCGCTCCTTGACGTTTGGGAAGGTAGCGGACCGGTTCGCTGCAGTGATAAAAACATGAACGCGGAAAACGAATGCGGAGAAGACGAAGCGCAGCGCGACCACCACGGCATTTGATAGATGGCAGGTACAAAGAGGACACCAACAATGAAACGAATCGCTATGACGGTTTTGTTAGTCATTCTCGGCGCCGCGAAGGTTCAGGCGCAGAGTTCTTTCTTTGAGGGAAAAACGATTCGGATTGTCGTCGGCCTTCCGGCCGGCGATGTCTATGATCTCTATGCGCGCATGCTGGCCGAGCACATGGGCAAGCATATTCCGGGAAATCCAAATATTATCGTGCAGAACATGGCTGGCGCGTCGAGCATGATTACGGCTAATTACGTCTATAATGTCGCCAAGCCGGATGGATTAACGTTTGGCTCGGTCTTACCATCCCTCTATTTCGATCAGCTCGTCGGGCGCTCGGAGGTGCAGTTTGACTGGCCCAAGTTTACCTGGCTGGGCAGCTTCGAGAAGTCCAATAATTTGCTTTATATGCGCAGCGATACCCCATTCAAAACGATTCACGACGTGACGAAAGCCGCTGAATCGCCAAAGTGCGGTTCCACCGGCACCGGTTCGCCGTCGTATTACCTCGTTCGGCTCATGAATGAGGCGATCGGCACAAAGTTCGATATCGTCACCGGTTACAAAGGCGGACAAGAAATCGACCTGGCAGTGG
>DATACQ010000538.1:0-1965 GCA_036258955.1 Binatia bacterium | reverse complement strand
GGTTGCCTGCGCTATGGCCAATCCCGTACAGCGCCACCGCGAGGTAAATCAACCAGAGCGACGCGCCTGTGATCATTCCGATCAGGCAAGCTACACCCAGGACCGTTACGGCGGTGGCGACCCCGTACGCCCGGGCGCGGCCGAGCCGGTCAGAAAGGGTTCCCCAGACTACAGTCGCGCCGATTCTTATGAACCCCATCAAGCCGAAATAAAAGGCGGCCGTCAATTTGTCCACGCCCACCGAAACAAAGTGCGCGATGGCATGGGTGTTGATCATGAACAACGCGGTCCCGAGCGCCAGGTGGCCGAGAGTGACGCACCAGAATGGGAACGACGTGAGCGCTTCGCGCAAGCTCCAGTCACGAGCGGCTTGTCGCTTGTGCCCACCGTGACCGGTTGAGCCGATCTCTGCGGGTGCCGTGTCCCCATCGGGATATTGCCCAAGCTCTTCGGGGGTACGCCGCTGCAGCAGCGCATTGGCCGGTACCAAAATGAATAGCAGCAAACAACCGGTGGCAATAAACGTCCAGCGCCAGCCGATGTGATTAACCAATAACTGCGTCATTGGCACCATCACCAGCGCGCCTAATCCTTGTCCCATTGAAGCTATGCCGATGGCGGTGGCGCGTTTGCGCACAAACCAGAAGGAAATGAGCGCGTTATGGCCGACAAAGCTGAGCGCGCCTTGTCCCACAGCCGTGATCAATCCGTAGGAGATGTAAAGGCCGAATAGTGAATTGGCAAACGAAGAAAGGACCAGGCCGCCCCCGACAAAAAATGCGCCGGCAGGCATCAGCACCCTCGGACCAAAGCGATCGAAGGCTAAACCGACGAGCGGGGCGGCGAGCGCGTACACAACAAAATTGGCGGATGCGATGCTGGCGCCCGCGCTGCGCGACCAGTTGAACTCATCCAAGAGCGCGAGGTAGTACACGCCGAACGCACCGTTGACACCGCGCATGGCGACCATGTTGGCGAAGCACAAGCCGAGGATGACATAGCCGTAAAAAAAGCGCGGTCGCATGTAAAATCGAAGCCGTGAAGTTCTATGCAAGCATCGATATTAGGGTGTGCGGGTTAAGTTGCGGCGGGCCAACGAGACGCTGGTATATCTCATCGCAGCGAGAAACTCAGGCAATCCAACTAAATCTGAAGACGGAAATGCGGAAACCGGAAACCCCACAAACTCCCAACCGAACTAGAAACCAAAACTAGCTAAAAACCACCAACATCGGCATCGAAGATCCGGAACCGAAAATCCAAATAAAGTTGAGCGGGACTGCTGAGACCGGCTGCGGTGATCACCGGCTTTCCGCGGTTTTGATGTCTTTGACCTTGACGTCGAAGTTGAGAGTCTTCCCGGCGAGCGGATGATTAAAGTCAACGACCACGGTGGCGTCATTGACTTGGTGCACGCGGATCGGGATCATGCGGCCGTCTGGGCTTTTGGTCATCAGCATCGCGCCGACCTTGTGCGCCTCTGGGGGGACTTTGTTTTTGGGAAGTTCTTGGAACGCTTTTTCGTCAGTTAAGCCGTAACCATCCTCCGGCCGCACCTGCACCTTTTTTTCATCACCGGCTTTGAGGCCGTCGAGTTCCCGCTCGAGTCCGGGCACGATCTGCCCGGCGCCATGAATGTAGGTCAGCGGCTCTTTGCCTGAGGTGGAGTCGATAACGTTCCCAGTGCTGTCGGTCAAAGTATATTCGATGGTTACGACAGACCCGTCGCGGATCTCAGTTGCCGGCTGGAAGGTGAAAGCAGGCATCGCCCCGCTTTTCGTCGGGTTGGAAAGCTGGGTTAAAAAGAACAACGCGGCTACGACCGCGCTGCTGATGGCTAGCAGGCCCAAAAGTTTTCGCATCGACTTGATAGCAGAACTGGCGGGAAAGTGCCTGTCCGTCTTCTGCTTACAAATTACATATACGGTCGATGCGCTGAATTCAATGACACAATGTGACGGCCCG
>DATACQ010000537.1:0-13988 GCA_036258955.1 Binatia bacterium | reverse complement strand
CATTTACAGGTAGTAAAGACCTTACCCTAGCAACTTTCAAGGGTGTTGTCTAGCAAAGCTCTCTAAGAGAGAACAAGGCGTGGTGATCGCTCATACAAGGCGAAACCCTGAACAATCCACTCATCGTTCACTACCGGGCGGAGCGATGTAAACGAGCTAAAGTGTAGTGACCGTCTCGATCGCCCCAAATCCGCTCCTCTTGTAGAAGGCGGCGGTCCCGGTACTCCGCGCGCGGCCAGCGCGTTTGACACTGTATCTTTACGCGAGTTAACGTCAGCGCGAAAATATCTCGGAGGTTTTTACGATGGCGGGACCGACGAAGGAATTTGAAGTTCATCCATATGTCCAGTTCATGATGGACAAATACAGTCCGTACAAGAAATGGATCGAATCCGAAGGCGTACCAATCATCGGTGGCGCATTTGTGCAGGACGTGCGCACTCAAGAGCTCGGCCAATGGGAGCGTAAGGGTTGCAAGGGAGCCATTTGTACGTTCTCGGACCAGATGGTCGCCGACGCCTATATCGCCGAAATAGAATCTGGCAGGAGCATGAAGCCGCAGCGCCAACTCTATGAGGAAATTATCACGGTTGCCGCTGGGCGCGGGGCGACAACCGTGTGGTATGAAGGAACGCCCAAGCGTACTTTTGAATGGGAACGAGGCAGTACTTTTGCGATCCCGCTCAATGCATGGCACCAGCACTTCAACGCCAGTGGCACTGAGCCGTGTCGCTATTTCGCGCTCACCAGCCAGCCGGTGTCCTTCGAGTTGTTCCGTGACCCGGAGTTTATCTACAACACTAACTACATTTTTAAAGATAGGTTTGATCCCGGCGACCCGGAGTTCTTCTCCAAGGAGGGCAACTATTTCACCGAGTACTATGGTGGCATACTGCACTCCAACTTCATTCCAGACATCCGGAAGATCAACCTTGTGCCACGCGAGAAACGCGGCAAGGGAACCCGCAATATGTACATCCATATGTCAGGTAGCGCGATGCTGGCGCATGTGTCGCAATTTCCGGTGGGCCGGTATAAGAAGGCGCACCGCCACGGTCCCGGCGCGCACGTGTTTCCGCTCGATTCGACAGGTTACACCTTGATGTGGAACGAAGGTGAGAAGCCCCAGAGATACGATTGGCACGAGGGCACGTGTATCTCGCCGCCCGCCGGCACCTGGCATCAGCATTACAATACCGGCAACCAGCCTTGTAAGTTCGTCGCACTTCACGCGAACACTGCTGTTCAGAAGGAGGAGAAAGGCATCGAACAGATCGAGTTCGAGGACGAAGATGAGTCAATGAGAAGAATGTACGCGGAGGAGTGCGCGAAAAACGGCGTGAAGGTAGACATGGATCAGTAGCCGACAGCGGGGCGGCTGACAGCAGACCAAGGACCACGACCCGCAACCGTTTACATGCTCGCAGCGGATGAAGTGAAAGACTTTAACAAATACGAAAGCTCTGAAGAAATTTTTCCAGTTGCACTCGCTAAAAAGGGAGCCGTGTCCCGATGCCGCTCTCCAGAGCGGACAGATAGATGTAATTGGCTAGCGCGATGTCCTGATTGACCAAGCCGATGGCGCGGATGAAAATGCGTTCGCGGTCGGACTGCCGTCCTGGCTTCTTGCCTGCGAGAAGCTCCGGAAGCTCAGCGTAAATATCGTTCTGCGTCAGAAAATTTTCTCTGAGCATGCGCTGCATGTCGGACTTGTTTTTGCATTGTGTCCAACTATCGACCACGAGCTTATCGGAGTTCTTGTACACCGAGCTTTCCATCTCCTGGTTTTTGCCAATCGAATAGACGGTAATTCCTTCCTCTAGCCACGCTTCTTTCACGAACGGAGTGGGGGTCGTGGTCGCTGAGATGACCACGTCCGCGCCTTTCAAGGCTTCTTCGGTGGATTCCACAGCTTTGACGTTGAGCCCGTATTCTAAACCGATTTCCGTCGCGAAAGTTTGACGCGAGTCCACGGTGCGCGATGTCACACGGACCTCTTTTAGCGCGAAAGCCTGGGCCATGACCGGTACCGCGGCGCGGGCGGTGTCTCCCGCGCCCAGCATCGCCATTGTGGTTGAGCCATGACGCGCCAGCAGCTTGAGCGCTACGGTTGCGGCCGCCCCGGTGCGCACGGCGTGACACCAGTCTTCATCCATGATGCTCAGGATTTCGCCGCTTTCACGGTCGCTGAGGATCAGAATGCGCCGCGGCGCGCGCGCTGGCCGTGAGCGGTCCCGGCTTCCACCCGCTGCTTTGATCGAACGGATACGAAAGCCGGCCACTGGCGTTGTCGCGAGCGCGCAGCCGGTTACCCAGGATTGCCAGCCTTGTTCCGGCTTGATGGCGAGATCCTCGGGCGTGGACCAGATCACACGCCCTTCGGCATGGTCGCGCAGTGCTTGTTCTGTGATCTCGATGGCGCGGCTGAGATCGAGGACTTTTTTGACATCCGCGTTGGACAGATACACGATGCCTTTTTGTTCCATAGTCCTGCTGAACAGTATTATCTGGCGTTGCCGAACGTTCTTACCTTGGCCGTTGAGACGGTGTCATGTCATTGTGAGCCGCAGGCGAATAATCTCGTCCTGGTAGTAGGGGCACGGCATGCCGTGCCCCTACAATTCGAGATGCTTGCGGAGTTTATCCGAGCGCAGCCCAAGGGCTCAGCATGATCAGCACGCGTCTGCGGATTGTTACACGTATCTTAGAGAGAGCGCTACCGCTACAATGAGTAATGCCTAGTTTATGATATCCAACTTGCGGCAGCCGGAGCTCAAAAACTCGGGACCTGTTTCCGTGATCAGCACGTCTTCTTCCAGATGGACGGCGCTCTTTTCAGAGCGCACCTTGGGCTCCAACGCGAGGACCATCCCGGGACGATAAACCTGGGTTTCCACCTCATTCAAGGACGGCGGCTCGGCGCGAGACATGCCGATGCCATGGCCGATGCGCTTGGGACTATCGACAACCTGATAACCGCGTTTTACCAGTTCGCGATTGGCGACTCTCGATACTTCCGCGATAGCCGAGCCTAGTTGCATCGAATCAAAGCAGAGTTGAATCACATCGCATGCGGTTTCGTGGTCTTTCTTATGTTCAGCGTTGGGGTCGCCAAAGATCGCCATGCGGGTAATGTCGCCATAGTATCCTTCAAAGCAGGCGCCGAAGTCGGCGATCATGCGATCGCCTTTGTTATAGCGGCGTTCGTCATAGCGGGTCGACGAGTTCAGCATCAGGAAGCCGGGATGGCGCGGGTGAGCGCCTTCCTCGATCATTGAAATGTACAGCCGATCCGCGATCTCGCGCCGGGTCATGCCCGGCTTAAGCTGCGGCAAGCAGCGGTCGTACGCTTTGACCGAAATTTCACACGCCTTGCGCATGAAATCGACTTCTTTTGCGCTCTTTATAATGCGCATCTCAGTAAGGGCGGCGCTACCGTCTTTAATCTCCACCTCCGGCAGCGCTTCGTTAAGCCGCGACAAATAGCTCACCGGAAAGCCGAGACGTTGATCCTCGCCCAATTCAAAGCCTAATTTGGCCCTGCCAAGGCCCATCTCCTTTATACAGCCGGCGATCATCACCTGCGGAAACGGCACGTCTGTATATGCCCGTACTTCACCTATCCATGGAAGCGCTTTCGCCTTTGCTTTATCGTTGCCATAGACCAGCAGCAGCGGTTTGCCGCGCTTGGGGAGAATACAAATTTGCGGTCGTTGAATGTGATCCAACTGGTAGCTGATCAGACCGCTGAAGTACCAGTAGTTGTTTTTCTCAGAGACGACTAACGCATCGAGTCCATCGCGCTCCATGAGCGCTTGCGCGCGTTCGTGGCGGTCCAGATATTCTTGATCGGCAAACGGGGCTTCAGTTGACATCTCCGGCCTCCATGTCAAGCCAATAGCCAGTCGCCGAGCCAATAGGGAAGAAGAAGAGCAAAGGCGTCACTCGGTTCCACGCGCAGTGTTACCGGCTCTCTTTTGGCTTTGGCCTTCCCTATTGCCTGGTGGCTAGTGGCTAGTGCCTATTCGCTGCCGTGCGGCCTTCCATCCTTTTCAGTTGTTGCACGTAATCCAGAGCTTCGTTCAGCTGGATCACCGATGCATACTTGGCGTTCATCTCGAAGAGATTCACCAAATGCGACGTCCGCGACCGATCAAAGATACATTCCTCGACCGCAAATACCGGATAACCATACGAGTAGCCATCGAGCACCGTACCGCGCACACAACCACAGGTGCTCGTACCCGTTACGAGCAAACAATCGATATTCTTACGCACCAGGTAAGTGATCAGGTGAGTCCCAAAGAAAGCGCTGGCGCGTGCCTTGCGGACGATAAACTCATTGTCGCGTGGTTTGATCATTTCAGGAAATTCGACGGCGAGTTTTTCGAAATCGGTTTTATCGACACCGCGCTTTGTAGCGTTCCCGAACGCAGCTTTGAAATCGGGATCGCTGGTCGAATAGATCACCGGCACATCGGCATCACGGCAGGCGTGCAGCAATCGTTGGATTTTCGGCAGCGCGTCCCAGGCGACTTGACCACAACTGGTGGGAAATTCGTCTATGGCTTCCATCACCGGCATCGGTCTCGTCCCGGTAAAGCCCGTGATGACGTCGATAATCAGGAGCGCCGGATTGACGCCGAACCTTTGTTTGCCCTTGTAGCCGGCCTTCTCATAGACTTTCCGTTCCTCATCCGGAAAAAAAGTTTCCCAGTCCCGCATCTCTTCTCTCCTTCCATCATGTTTTTCTTTTTATTTGCCAACTACGTATAGTATCGCAATTAAAACTCAGCCGAGGCTTCACCCTCTTGTCTTAACAGCCTGCTGACAAAACCCTCTTGCAGGCTGCTCAAAAAGATCCAGAGGCGAGGCGCGCGAAAATTCGGCGAGCGCAGGCGTACTTACAGTACATCGCCGCGAGGCGATTGAGCGCAACGAAGCATATGGGTCTTTTTCAGCAGCCTGTTAAGGCGAGTAAAGCTTATCGCCCCTTTTAGTCATAAAGAAATCCAGAGGCAATTCGGCCCCGATGCCTTTCTCCCTCGCCTTCTCATACATTTTTCTGGCGGTAGCGGCGAATTGAATGCCCATTCCGGTATTATTCTTAAAAAATGTGATCTCTTTTGCATCTCCGCGGCCGCGGCATTTACCTTTGAGCAGGTCCCCTAACTCATGAAGATCCTCGGCTTTAACGATGCCGCGCTCTAATCGATCGTGGAACTCGGCCTGTTTGTCGATGAATATCTGTTGTTTCGAGCCGACGACAATGAGATTGGACTTGATCACCGCTTCATCGTCGAGCTCTTTACGCGGCAGGTAACCGTCGCCACCGACAATGCTGTTCAGATGCATGCCGGGCTCCACCCATTTGCCGTGAATGACAGGATCGACCGTGTTTGTCGCGGCCGTGACGATGTCACTATCCCTGATCGCGTCCTCCGCGCTGGACACTGGAATGACATCGACACCGGTTTCCGCGCTCATTTCTCTCGCGAAGCGCTCGCGATTTTCCTTGGTTGGGCTGAAGACTTTGATTTTGGTTAACGGGCGCACGGCAAGGTGCGCGGTGACTTGCGTTCTGGCCTGTTCGCCCGAGCCGATCAGCGCCATCACTTTCGCATCTTCGCGCGCAAGGTACTTGCTCGCGACCGCGCTGGTGGCGCCGACGCGCATCGTGGAGATATGGTGATCGTCCATCATGGCCAGGATCTCGCACGTATCCATGTCGAAGAGCAAAACCAAGCCGATGTAATCACCGGGATAAACGCGGCGCTTGGCGCCGGCGACTTGGACTTCTTTGGAAAAGCTCGAATCGATGCGCAACGCCATCGATTTCATACCCGGAACAAGTCCCATAATGTTATTGAAATAGTACTGGCCGCCTTCTTCCTTCCAGGGTGTGCGCAGCCGCGCCCGCGGCGCGATCATCGCTTTGCCCGCACCGAGCTCGCGGAAAGCTTCTTCGATCGCTGCGACCTCTTCCGCCATCGGCAGAAGGTTTTCCATTTGCTCATTCTTCAAAACTAAGACCATGGGATTTCTCCGTTAGCTCTGCGTACAACGAAGGCGTGTGGCTAGTCAAGAATAACGACGGATCAAGAACAATGATCGACCGCTGAGCCGGACCGGCCGGCCAACCATTGCATCGAGGAATTCAATGGTCAGCGCGAGAACAGAGGGAAGGTTGTGCAGGCTAATTGCGAAGCGGCGAGGGAATCCGACAGGATTGAGCGCGCAAAAACACAGGGCTGAGGAAATCCTCAGCCCTGTGTGAGCGTTGTTGATAAAAAGACTTCAGCCTTTCTTTGCTTTGAACCAGTCGGCGTCGATCTTGGTAAAGTGTTTCCATTTGTCCGGCACCGCCGCTTCCTCAAAGATGGCTTCAACAGGGCATACCGGCTCGCACGCGCCGCAGTCAATGCACTCCTCAGGATCGATATAAAGTTTGTTTTCCTTTTCAAACTCTTCCGTTTCATTTTTGGTCGGGTGGATGCAATCGACAGGGCAGACATCCACGCAAGCAGTGTCCTTGGTGTCTATGCAAGGCTCAGCAATAACGTAAGTCATTTCGCTCCTCCTCAGAAAACAAACTTTTAGTGTACTAGCAAATAGCCCTGGTCAAGTCAATTAAGCGAAACGCTCCAAGCGCGCGATTCCTTTATCAAAATCGCGTTAGTTTTTGACTGAAGAGCGCCACTTGCAGGCGTTATGTGCGGGATACATCGCTCGCGGAAGCGCCTCGAAAAGAGCGTTCCGATTCCGAAGGAGAAGGCGATCAGGATGGCGGACGAATTCTTACGGCAAAGCTCTTCTTCGCAGACGAACCAATCTGATCAGTCACGAGAACTCTAAAGCGCCATGTCTTGGCTTCCGTAGGCGTACCCGAGACCGTCTGCGCGGCAAGCGACAATCCCGCCGCTTCAGGCAAGCCGCTTAGCAATTGAACGGTGTATGGGGCGACTCCGCCGCTAATGCTGAAAGACTGGTTATACGACGTTCCGACCACCGCCTGTGTTTGCGGCAAGGGACTGACCGTTAACTTTGGGCAAGCGAGGGTTCTTTTTCGGATGACGTTGGACAAAGAAGATGTGTTCGCAGAGTCATCTGCGGTCTTGATTGCGAAATAATACGATCGGCCGCAGAGCAGACCGTTTATAGAAACGCTCTCGAGAGTTCCCGCTGCCGCGGGCGCCGGCTCGCCAGTAAGCGGGCTCGCGGCGGCCCAATTGCTTTCCTTGATCGGCGCGCTGGACACGCGAAGATCGTAAGCGGTCGCGGTTCCGACATAGCCGTTACCGCCCGGCGCAGTCCACGACAACTCAACGCTCGTTAGCGTCGCGTTTCCGCCCTGGAGATCCTTTATTTTGCCCGGCGCGAAGACATCAACGACTGGAATTGAGACATTCCAGCCAAGGTCGGCCAGAAGCTCGAGAGCGAGGCCGACGTCGTGATTGGCGGCCGTGTAAGACGGTTCCATGAGCTCGTTGGGAGCCACTGTTGTACTAAAATGAGACACGGAAGAGCCCGATCGAGCGGGATTGGGAGCGTACATCTCGACGTGGCCGCTCGGATGTTGCCCGGCGTTTAATGCCGCGGGGCCCAAGACCGCATTCGCGCCGGTCCAGTGCAGGTTGCCGGTTCTCCGGCTCGCATCATAGCGCTGTGCGCTGGTCATCTCCGGAAAAGTTTTGCCCAGGGTATGGTCTTCAAGGTGCACCATGTAGGCATCATTGGCATTCAAGAATTTAGCACCCGAACTGAGACTGACCAGGCTGAGAAAGCCCAATCCATGGCCGATTTCATGCAACAGCACGGATACAAAGTCGATCTGATCCGGCGGTGAGTTGCCGTCGAGACCGTAATACCAACCGCTCCCGGTCAGACATCCCGGTGTGCCGATGTTGCTGTTGAATTCAGCTTCCATGTCATCATCGTCCGGGTCCAGGTCACTGCCGTTCAGCGAGTTTGCCAGCGCCTGCACATACCAGGTGTTGACCAGCGGCGCGCCGGCAAAATCGCGAAGCACCGACGTAGGACCAGCGTGGGCAAGAACGGCCGAAGTCGGGTCGCAGTCTAACGGAGAAAAGCCCGCTACAATCCTTATAGGCACAGGGCTGGTGATCAGCGCCGCCCAGATATCAACGGCGTACTGGAAGGCGATGAGGCGCTGGGCGCCGATCGTATTGCCGGCGTTACCGCCCACAGGTGCAGCAGGAGTAGGGTCATTGAATCCTTGACCCGGCGGATCGTTATTGATGACTGTCATGGTTGCGGCGGCGTAACAGTCTTCTTGCGCGAACACGCTGAAGCCAACGAGAAGCGTCAGTAGCAGGAGATGGGTGCGCCACATAACCAGCTCACTTTATTTCTGCTTCGGCATGCGGCGGCCGGTGTTCGACTTTGATCTTGCCGTCAGCTCCAATGGTGGCAAAGAGCGTTTGATTAAACTGGCGGTTCAGCTTCACTTTCACTCCACCGCCCGGCACTGGAGTAGGTGTCGCTATCGCCGGCAGCGGTTCGATGGGAGCCGATTGGAGTTGCTGCCGCTCTAGTGCTTGGCTCTGATCTGGAGCCGGTGGTTCGGGTAGGATTTGACCCGTGAGCGGATCGATATGAACTATGAATCCGATAGCTGGCGGCGCACCGTGCCCACCAGCTTGCAAGATCTCTTTAGCTTCGGGCGCCGCAGGTTGCGGCCCAATGGTCGCCGAATATGGGCTCAGTGACGCGGCGCCCGCGTTCGGCACGCGCCTGTGCGCGCAAGCGCCAGTCATTGCGCTCAAGAGTAGTGCCAGCGCGATTCTGCACGAGTTTGTCGAAGTATGCATTCTGCCTCCATCGCGGCATGGTCCGGAATTTTCCTGCCAACGTTGCCGCCTCCAGCGCACCGGGCGGGCATGAGAAAATATCGGCCACTCGCAAAAAATTGTGACTAGGAAGAATGAGGCAAGGACGAGACCCGGGCACAATCAGCACAGAAAAGGCGCCATGCTCCCGTAAGGGTACGCGGAGTCCGTGCGGATGTTACGAACATGTGCGGTACGGACGAACTATGATCAGGGTCGGGATGATGGGTCGAGAGACACTGCGGTAGATCGATTATGCATAGCGGGAAAAACCGGAAAGTTCGTACTACTATCCTTCAGAGTTTTTTGCGGCTTGCGCAAATGTCACCGTCCAAGTTCTTCAACTGACGAACAATACGGTCTCACCATGAAGTGTTTTCATGAGCTTACGCTCGCATCTAGAACATGAAAGTGCAGATCTCGGTCATGCCGGCATCGATTGCCGGCATCCAGGTTCGTAGGATGCGTCCTGATACATCCATTTCAGCGCTCCGCCGTTGGAATGTCATCGTACCCCCGGCGAGGAGCCAACCATCCGCCGTATCGCAACCGCCGTTAGTGCAAGTTACAATATCACCATGTCTGTTGAGGTAGTGCGCCGCGGTGCGGGAAAGGCATATTCCGCGCGCGCGGTTAAAGGCACCGCCCTTGAAATACTGCGCCTGCTCAAACGTGAGAACGTAGAGCTTTCTCTGGCCCTCGTCGGCAACTCCGAAATGCGAAAAATGAACGCTCGCTACCGCGGTCAAGATTATGCAACCGACGTGCTGTCATTTTCCGCCGAAGATAATCTGCCGGGACCCATAAGTCTTCTTGGCGATGTTGTCATTTCGGTCGAGAAGGCCCGGGCTCAAGCAAAGGAGCGCGGGCGATCGCTCAAAGACGAGATGACTACGCTTTTGATTCATGGGATCGTGCATTTACTGGGTTATGACCACGAGCGCTCGGCCCGCGATGCCCGCGTCATGGGAAAATTGGAGCGGAAGATTTACCGCTCGCTTTGTGAGCGCGGGTATTTGTAGGTATAATCAGGTGGCGCAGCGCCGCCGGCAGCAGGCGGTCATCGCATTGATGTCGGGTGCCGCGCTATAAACGAAAGGCTGCGCCGATATGCTGGAAGAAACCCGCGAACAACTGACCCACCTTGAAGAGCGCCAGGAGCTGCTGCGGAGGCGGCTTTGACGTCGAGAGCAAACGCAAGCGAATAGAAGAGCTAAACGCGATCACTTCGAAGCCGGAATTCTGGAACGATAGCGAAAAAGCCCAGGGCCTTCTGCGCGAGCAATCCGCTTTGAGGGAGGTTATTGACGCCTGGGAGAAACAAGGCGCGACTCTCGAAGAGGCGCGGTTCTTTCTTGATGTCGCCCAGGAGGAGAAGAGTGAGGACGCCTTGAACGAGGCGGCTGCCAAAGTTGCGCAGGTGCGCGGGGAGATGGAGCGCACGGAGCTGGCGCTGATCTTGGGAGGCCCAGACGACCGGCGCAATGCCATCGTCACCCTGCACCCCGGCGCAGGCGGTACCGAAGCCCAAGATTGGGCCGAAATTCTTCTGCGCATGTACTTGCGATGGTGCGATCGCCGGGGGTATCGGAAGGAAATTCTTGAATACCAACCGGGCGAGGAAGCGGGGGTGAAGAGCGTTACGTTCAACGTGGAAGGTGACTACGCCTACGGGTATCTAAAAGCCGAGGCGGGGATCCATCGGCTGGTGCGCATCTCTCCGTTCGACGCCAACTCCCGGCGCCACACGTCATTTGCCTCCGTGTTCGTCTACCCCGAAGTAGACGACAACATCAAAGTAGAGATCAACGAAGCGGATCTGCGCGTCGATACCTATCGCTCCAGTGGCGCAGGCGGCCAGCATGTAAACAAAACGGATTCCGCGGTGCGGCTCACCCATCTTCCGACGGGCATTGTTGTAGCGTGCCAGAACGAGCGCTCGCAGCACAAAAACCGAGCCATGGCGATGAAGATATTGAAATCGCGTCTCTACGAGCTCGAGCTGGAAAAGCAAAAGGAAAAGATGGACGTTTTCCACAAGAGCAAGAAAGATATTACTTGGGGCAGCCAGATCCGTTCATACGTCCTCCATCCCTACCGGCTGGTGAAAGATCATCGCACGAACATTGAAATCGGTAACGCCGATGCCGTGCTCGATGGCGCCATCGACGAATTTATCCAGGGCTACCTGTTGCAGACGAGCGAGGTCCAGTAGGGCCCCTGAACAACCCGCACGGGGTCGATCTTGAAAAGCGGTTCTTGAGGTTTAGCGCGGGGGTGATGCGGAGAGGAAAGGGTGAGGGTGTCGACACATGCAAGCCTTTGTAGAAAAGCTCCGTTCAAATCAAGACAGTCTCAGGCGGCGCGCCGTCGACGTCCTCCAGATCAACCTGGGTCGTTACTGTAACCTGGCGTGTATCCATTGCCATGTGGAGTCCGGGCCCACGCGCAAAGAGATGATGAGCCGAGACCGAGTCGATGCGGTGCTGCGATTTCTCGAGAGTACACAGATTCCAACTCTCGATCTCACCGGCGGCGCGCCGGAGCTGCACCCGGATTTCGATTATCTCGTCGAGTCCGCGCGCAAGCTTGGCCGGCACGTCATGGACCGTTGCAATCTTACGGTGATCTTTGAGCCGGGAAAAGACTATCTGCCGGAATTTTTGAAAGAGCATTCCGTCGAGCTGGTTTGTTCCTTGCCTTGTTATTCTGAAGAGAACGTCGATAAGCAGCGCGGCAAGGGCACTTTTGATTTGAGTATTCGGGCGTTGCAGCGCTTCAACGAGATGGGCTACGGCCAACTTGACAGTGGCTTAGTTCTCAATCTGGTCTATAACCCTGTCGGGCCGCACCTGCCACCGCCGCAGGACAAACTGGAGCAGGACTACAAACGCATTCTCGCCGAGCAGTTTGGCATCGCCTTCAATCATCTTTATTGCCTCTCCAACATGCCCATCACGCGCTATGCGACCCATCTGAGATTGCGCGGGGAATACGATGCCTACATGAATCTATTGGAGCAGAATTTCAATGCGGCAACCCTCGATCAGGTGATGTGCCGCAATCTAATCAGCATTGGTTGGGACGGGTCTGTGTACGATTGCGATTTCAATCAGATGCTCGATTTGCCTGTCCTGGACGCCGAGGGCAGACGTTTAGACATTTCTTCTCTGACTTCGGATCAGCTCATGGACCCTGTGATTACAGTCGGCGATCACTGTTATGCCTGCACCGCCGGGTGCGGTAGCAGTTGCGGCGGCGCGCTAGTCTAAGATCCGCATCATCGGGGTTGCCCGGTTATATCACTCATATTGCGGCCGCATGCTGGTTGCTATCGGCAGCGCCACTCGCGAACTGGCCGACGATCAGGACCCGTGCACCCAGATTGTTGCTTCGCATTCCGCGGCGCCGTCGTGCGTCCGTTCCCTTCTGTCGACGCGAGGATTTGTCTGATACTCTCCAGGCGCACTGGGAAGCGGCAGGGTTGAGCCCAGCCAACTGCCCGTTATTTACGCTTGGGGAAACTTGCGACACAGTGTTCACTCCGAGGAAGCAAAGCCTCGAAGAGAGCGGACACACAAATTAGTCTCGGGTCTTGTGTTTAGGGTCTCGGGTTAGTTTAAAAACGCTAGACTCGGGACTCTAGACCCAAGACCCGGACATGGCCGCGATCAAAGAGGCTTGTTTCCTCGCACGAAATCCCGTGAATAATCTGGGTAGGAATAGCCTATGAGAATAAGAAAAATTATTCTTCTGGCGTTTGTTGTCGCAACGCTATTCCTTGGATATTTCTACCTACCGGTACGCGTCTGGTTTGTGCGGTTTGAAGATTACATCCATTCGCTTGGCGCCATCGGTCCCGTCGTTGTGGTGATCGCTTATGTGCTCTGTACGGTGTTTTTTATTCCCGGGAGCGCACTCACGATTGGCTCTGGCACTCTCTTTGGGTTGCAAACGGGCTTCATTGTCGTGCTGATCGGTGCCAATCTCGGCGCGCTCAGTTCATTTCTGTTGGCGAAAACGTTTTTGCGAGGTAAAGTCGCGCAGTGGGCGGCTGCTAATCCGAAATTCCGCTCCCTCGATCAGGCGATCGGCAGACAGGGGTTCAAAATGGTTTTGCTGACGCGTTTGAGCCCGGTGTTTCCCTTTGTCCTGCTCAATTATTTTCTCGGACTCACGGCGGTGCGCACCGGTTCGTATGTCGTGGCAAATCTTATCGGCATGCTGCCGGCAACTTTTCTCTTTGTTTACATTGGTGCGGCGGCGCGCGACGCGCTCACGACACAGCCCGACAGTTCGGCGGACTTTTATCAGCAGATTCTAAGATACGTTGGCTTACTTGCCACAATCGCGGTTGTGGTCGTTGTTACACGCATCGCGCGCAAGGCATTGCGTGAAGCGGAAGCGTCTACTGAAGGCGGCGTCACGAAGCCGCTTTTAGATGCGAATCATAAGCCGACGCCGATTGCTGACATGGTGCTCGTCGGTGACCAGCACGATAAGCAATTGATGGAAAACTGTCACCCGCCGCGCTGGGTGAATCCCACACCCGCCGGAAGATACAATCTCGTGGTCATCGGCGCCGGCACCGCGGGTCTGGTCAGCGCGGCGGGAGCCGCGGGGCTGGGCGCGAAGGTCGCGTTAATCGAGCGAAGTCTCATGGGCGGCGATTGCCTCAACGTCGGCTGCGTGCCTTCCAAGGCTATCATTCGCTCGGCGCGGGCTGCCTCCGAAGCACGCGGCGGATCAGAATTCGGAGTGCAGCTTGCGTGCGACCCGCAAGTTGCGTTTGCCATGGCCATGGAGCGCATGCGCCGGCTGCGCGCCGGCATCAGCGCCCATGATTCGGCGGAACGTTTCCGCAATCTCGGCGTCGACGTTTTCATCGGCAACGGTGCTTTTGTTGCGCCGACCGCGGTGGAAGTCGATGGCAGGCGTTTGGAGTTTGATCGCGCCGTAATCGCCACGGGCGCGCGCGCCGCGGCGTTGCCGATTCCGGGTCTCCAAGAAAGTGGTTATTACACCAATGAAACCGTATTCACTCTGACCGAGCTGCCGCGCCGGATCGTGGTAATCGGTGCGGGACCCATAGGCTGTGAGCTGTCGCAATCAATGCGGCGCTTCGGCAGTGATGTAACG
>DATACQ010000536.1:0-1962 GCA_036258955.1 Binatia bacterium | reverse complement strand
CGGCAATCAGGGAGCGACCGAGGATAGTGACCAGGCGCTGGCTTCGAAAGCGCAACCAGAGTATCGGTAATGCGGCCGAGAGCCAGAGAAGCTCGGGCTTGCCAAACCGGATCAGTTGGATCCAAGGAAGTTCTGGTAAGTAATCCCACATAGGTTCGACCGGTCAGGCGGCCTGCGTTGGCCGCAAGTCACTGATGCCTCCGCTACGGGTCATGGGCGGCTTGATAAACCATTCGAGCAACAGCAAGAGCAAAGCTGCCAGTAAAAAGTACGGCCAGAAGGGCAGCAATACCGATGTCCCGGTCCGGGGATCGCTCTCTGCTTTGAACACTATGGGGGTCGCCTGCCGGAGATCTGATTCGTCAACGTCACGCAGATTCACCGCAAGCAGGTGCTTTTCGTTGCCGCGTAGCACCTGATAAATGCCCTGGTGCGCGGTGCCTGCAAACGCATTCGTCCCGCGCTGTAGCGGAAATTGCTCCCCTGCCGGCGTGATGATGCGATCGCCGGGCTGAGCTCCGCGAAACGAGATGAGTTCGCCGGTGGCGCTACCGCGCTCGCCTGAAAATGCGAAGAACCAGTCAAGCACGTTCAGGGTGAAAATAGACATCGGCAGGTTTTCCTGCCCGAGGTAAGGAAGCGGGTCAAAACCGAGTACCAAATAGCTGACTCCCTGTTTCGTTATCGCGTACACCAAAGGCCCTTGCGCGCTTCTGATAACGCTGTCGCCGGGTTCTCGCGGCTTGAACGCGCGCGCATAACGCGGCCGAAACAGCGAGAAGTTCACGTAACGAGTTATTCGATGGCCGTCACGCCACCCGGACACCGCAGGGTTGGCGGCCGCTGAAACGAATTCCACCAGATCATTTTGCTCTGGTGGCAATATGAATAAAGTGGGGTTGCGCGGCAAAACCGTGGGCGCGGCGAAATGAAAAATCTCTAAACCGTAGCGAGAGCGATCGGTTTTCTCGTAATCGTCCGGCGCGACGATATCGAGTTCGACACCCCTGATCGCGCGCAGGCTGGTAAGCTGTTGCGGCCTCGGCGATACCGCGAGAATGCGCAGAGTTTTCGTGGCGCTCGCCACCGCGAAGCGGCGATCGTCTAGAGCGAGCGCGTCGCCCGTTTGGATTTCTGCCTCATAGTAAGGATGGGTTCCGAGTCCTTCAAAACTCGCGCTGGCTCGGGCGCCGGCTTTTATGGCGATTTCACGTCTTCCCAGAGGCGCGCCGCCACCGCGCAGGGTCAGTTGCACTCGAGCTTCTTTGTCCGAAAAGTTCGCTACCTCTGCACTGGCGTCTAACCGAGATTCCGCCAAAGAGACCGGATGGACGGAAAGTCCGGTGAGCGCCAAATTGGGCTGTGCTCGACCCACTGTGACGACCCGAGCGGCGCCGCCTTGACCTTGCGCCGGCCGATCGGTCAGGAGGTAGACACGATCGTACTGCTGCTCCCGCGCGAGCACAGCGAGGGCGTTGCCGTAATCCAAGGGTGCTTCACCGACGTCCAGCGGCTTTAGCCCGCGGAGCGCGCGCGCAGCCTCGGCCGGAGAAAAACTCTGCCGGCCGAACCGTTCGAGTCGCGGCGCTGTGAGGTAGATATCCAGCGTCGCGCCCAAACCCAATTCCGCAAATATCCCCGCTGCCTTTTCCTGCGCCAGCGTAAAGCGCGATTTGCCTCCCTCCATGGCCTGCATGCTGGCCGAGTTATCCAGGACGATGGCGACTTTGGCGGGCCGGGTTGTAAAAACCGGCTCGCCCAAGGCGAGTACCATCAGCGCCAGAAGCAACAATTGCAAGAAGAAAATGAGCGGCAAACGCAAGCGTTTAAGCGGACGCGCGCTCGGATTAATGCCCGGCGCAGTGAACATATACAAGCTCGAGAAGATGTAACGACGCGGCTTTCGGCGCATAAGGTAAGGAATCAAAAGAAGGGGCAGAGCGAAAAGCCCGTAAAGCGCGC
>DATACQ010000535.1:0-2135 GCA_036258955.1 Binatia bacterium | reverse complement strand
ATTTTAGGTGGCGGATCAGGGTTTGGCCGCATTCTTGAGAGTCGAGCTGCCAAAGTCGATGAACCTTTAGCAACCCCAGACCGGGAGCAGACACCATGAAGAAATACCTTCGGCGATAGCCGCGAAGACGCCGCTGGCAGTGAACTAAAGACGCCGCTGGCAGTGAACTAAAGCGGGAAATGCATATGATCAGCGACGGCACGGCGCGAGGTTCTTGCAGGCTCGGCGCCTGGTTGGTCTACGTGGCCCAAATCCACTGGCAGGTGACTTGCGTTAACAGGATGGACCTGTACCAGGATCGCCACGAGGCCGAACGATAGCCTGCCGGAGCGGATGGCACGTACTTAGGTTATCAGAATTGACGCGCTGTGCTATCCAGTTCTCCCGGTGTTTCCTGCGGTTTACGGTAGGTCCCACGCTCAGCTCCAGGAATCCAACTGCTGCACCGCTCCGGTGCTCGGGCGCGAGGAGCGCCAAGCCACCGCTCACACCGAATTTTTTCCACACGGGATTGATAGAATTAACGAAGTTGTTCGTCAAACTGTACACAACCCGCCCGAACGACCGAGAGTCTCCCACTCCCAAAACTAGCTCGGATAGGCAGTCCGGCCTGTGGCTGCCGTAGGTGTTCCTAATGATTCGCGAAACATAGAACCAGGGCGGATTGGGATACAGAAGCTCAGGTTTGGGTTGTAACGAGCGATGCTGTTTCCGGTCTGATAATGGAAACCCCAACAATGGATGTTGAAGATTTTAAACTGCACGCTGCGATAGCTTCTACTACCAGGCTCTTTTCCTGCGCTTATCCAGAGGGATTATGCGGATGAAAACCACCTTCGTGTACAAAGGCCACGGCATCATCGCCGCAGCGAAGCGGGATGACAGAACCGGGGAGTACAAACCGCTCGTCCATATTACCTGGTACACGATAAACGGCAGACGCGAATGCCATGCATTCAGTTTATCCGAGACTTGTGAGACGTTTGAGAAAGCTGGCGCCCTTGCCCACACTGCAGCTAAGATTTGGGCTGACCGCCGTCTCATTAGCGGCTAAAGCAATCGGAGACCAGTCTCGAAATCATCGCTTTTCTCGTATGATTGCTTAGGAACACGCCGCAGGGAGCAACCAAGGGGCATCGCAAAGCAGATTTGGGTCTATTCCAGGCACTTCTTGCATTCCTCTTCGCTTTTCGATTCTTTGCAGATGTCTATTAAAGCCTCATCGGAGAGGCTCCCTTTAAGCCGCCGCATAAGGAGGCACATCCGATCACCTGGACGGCTATCACTAGTAGTGAATCGACCTTGCCCAAGGTCGTATCCGCATGAGCTTTCGACTGATCTAATCCGAGAAGACAGTACGTCCAAGTCGCTCTCAAGGGCACTCTTTGCAGATTCAAAGTCGCTCAACGCTGACCTATAGCGCGACTGTTCGCTCCAGCAGTCGGGGCTTCGCGTACGACAACTTCGCATATTTTTCTGCGCAGTTTCCAAGTCGTCTTCCTTGGATCGGACACGATCCGCGGTATCGGCAGCATCTCGGGCGCTTCTACGTAGACGGTCTAAGTCATCCTGGCAACTAGTCCAATCGGATGCCGAGGCAAGAGATACAGTAATCAAAACCACTGATATTGGGACTAGTCGGGTTCTGTTCATGTTAACAGCTCGTGGCTCGCACACCGTTCGCCACTAACGTGGGCTTTTAGCGCAAGTGACGGACGGCGATCAAGAGGCGAGTTTCGAACGAAAGCGACAACCGGACTCTGTGGAAAGGCACGGGCGTTGTGCAGATAGGAAGGCAGATGCACCAGCGCCGACCGAGATCCACTCGTTGCCAGGAAGAGTTTACGCCCGTGTTGGTGTTGCCCAGGTCTTCGAGCAGTGCGCACCTGGGCGAAAAACTAGACGAGCGCCAAGGTCTTGCCTGAGCCATGGCTCTTGCGATAAAAAGTCCCGCCCCAGGAGGCAGCGGGTATGGAACAACGAGAAGAATACAACGGGCACGTGATTGTTTTTGGAGTTGCGCAACCAACTGGCACGAAGTTTCGGAATGTCAGAGGTCGGGTCGAGTTCTATCAGTGCAGGACCTATCGCAGCGTCTACTTCACCGGCGCCGTGAATAAATTCACATCCGAAGA
>DATACQ010000534.1:0-4105 GCA_036258955.1 Binatia bacterium | reverse complement strand
CCATGTCTCTCGGAAACCAGATCACGAATTCGTCCACAGCTTACGAGATGGCGGGTCAGCGAGCGCTTCAGAATCGCTGCCTGATAGTCGCCGCCGCTGGAAATCACCGACAGCCGCCCCCTCCGGACACAGTCGGGCAGCCGGCGAACAGCCCGTCCATCATGGCAGTCGCCGCGGTCGACAACCAACTCCGGTTAGCCCCATTTTCATGCGGCTCTGGCTCGGTAGCCGGAAGTAAAGTCGATATAGCTGGCCCAGGCGTCGCTGTTTACTCTTCGGTACCGATGCCGGCGCGCTATGCTGTCTTCAATGGAACAAGTATGGCCACACCGCACGTCGCCGGAGTCGCCGCCCTTTGGTCGCAGGCGACTGGCGCGAAGGGTTTCCAGCTCTGGCACCAACTCACTTCGCACGCTCGACCGTTGTCGCTCCCCGTGTCCGATGTGGGTAGCGGCTTGGTGCAAACTGTTTAATCACTCTCGGAATTAGGCCAATGGTTAACGGTAGACTACTACTCGAAAGGAGTTGGTAATGGCTGAACCCACTAACGTTCGGGTGGTAGTCACCGTTGATCAGAAATCGCTGAAACAGATCAAACAGGTTGCCGCCGCGCTGACGTCGGCCGGTTTGAAAGTGGATCGAATAATGCCGGTGCTGGGTTCGGTCTCAGGCGAAGTCGCGTCAGCGAAAATCGCCGCTCTGAAAAAAGTAAAAGGGGTGGCCGCGGTGGAGCCAGACGAACCCATGAAAGCGATTTGACATGAACTTCCGCCACCGTCTTCCCCCTAGGCTGATTGAACGGGGATTCCGCAGTTGAACCTAGCTACCGCGAGAGCGAGGGGCGAGCCTGAAGTAGCGAAGACACCCAAGCATGCAGTTTCAAAGTCATTTGCGCTCTTGTCGCTATTGATGATTTATAAATTTTGAGGAGCGCGCACGCACCACTGATCGACGTCCCGTCAGAGGCAGAGTCTATTGGCTTCGCTACAAAAGGTTTGCTCCTCGCCTCTGCATCAGGCCCAACTGCGGAATCCGGGGTTGAATGCTCGGATCGCGACGACGCGCGTGAACTGAGTGACACCACGCGGTTTATAGAATGATGCTGATGGTTCCGTGCGGCTGGAGCGCCTCGAGGTCCAGTGTCGCCTTGCGAAAGGCGAATTTGAGCTGTCCTTCAACGTGCCGCAAGATGTGATCGTATCGGCCGATCAGAGGGTCTACGTGACCGCTCCGAATGCGATAGACCAGGAATGAAGCCGTAACACGGATCTCTTCCTGGCTCGTTTCGCTCACGCGCACGTTAGTGATCAGCCGCCGTGTACGGGACCACGGAAATTCTCGATGGGCATGACGGCTCTTCAAGCGCTCGACGCGCGCGCGCAGCCGAGCCATGTCGTCGTTGATAATTGATAGCGTTTCGCACAGATCTCCTTCCCGAGCATCGGTTACGGGCACAACGTATCGCGCATTGTCCGTGAAGAGCGCGAGCCATTCGTCCAGGCGCCATTCGTCCAGCAAAGCGGCTTCATCGAAAAGGAACGCTTCGGCCTGGCGCTGCTGCACCAGCGCCGCTATGTCTTGATCGAAGTCGCGGATCAAGCTTCACCTCTTACTGGTGTTCTTATCCGGGCGGTCATCTCATCGGCGCGCTAGTTCGGACGCGCTGGACGCTCCCATGAGGTTGGCGTGCCACTCGCGCCAGAAAGAGCGAACGTGGACTTCGTCGATGGCGGCGGGTTGCCGGCACATGCCCCTGGAGGCATCGATCCACATCGGTCCGCCCGCGCGAAAACCAGCTTGTGCCGACTCCATCGCTTCGACATCGTCGGGATGCGCAAAGCCGCCGGGCCCGAGGAAGCTCACGAAGTTTTCCAGCCGCCGGTTGAGCAACTGTGGTGATTCGTTCTTCGGCGCAAGCGTTTGAACCGTTACGTGCATCGAGTCAGGCCCGGCCGGCTCGAAATAACGCAGACTGATTCCGGAGATGTCGTGCAGAGCAAAATTGGGATAGAGGAGCATAAGCCGATTGGTATTGCACATGAGGTAGGCTCGTTGTTCGCCGTAGCGCTCCACAAGCTGCGCGCGGATCGCGCGAACTTCCTCTTTGGTTTCTTCGCCCAGGATAGGATGCCAGTGAGCGATCGGCCTGGCTCGCTCGCCGCCGGGAAAAATGTCGATGCCGTGACCTTTGCCCAGTGCGAGGGAACGGCCGTCGGGGCCGGGAAAACTTGGCGTCGGCGGAGGCGGATCGCCTCCGCCTAAGCTTTGCGTGTATCTGAAGAATGTCGCATGCAGCGGCCGTACGTGGTAGCTGTCCAAACTGTTGAGCGAAAACATCTTCCAATTGGCTCGGACGCCATACTTCTGCGTACCGGGGACAATGCGCCAACCGTCCGGAGACTCATCCAAGATGAGATCGAGGTATTCTTTTGCGCCTGCAAGATAGCTTGCCAGTTCAATTACGTCGGGGTTGAAGCTTACGAAGTAGAGACCGCGGTACTGCTCCAATCGCGGCGGTGAAACCAGTCCAAGCTCCGCCTTATCGAAGCCGCCGCAATAACCCGCTTCGTCGGGCACGCTAACGAGCTCTCCTTTGTTGCTAAACGTCCAGGCGTGGTAAAAACACTGAAATGTCTCGGCGTTGCCTTCATCAACGCGGCAAACGTTCGCGCCCCAATGGGTGCATGTATTGTAGAATGCGCGCACCACACCGTCACTGCCTCGTACCCAAAATAGCAGGCGACCTCCCACCGTTCTCCGCCGGAAGTCGCCGGGCTTTTCCACCTCGGATTCATGACCCAGATAGAGCCAGCACTTGGCGAATATGTTTTCCTGCTCGAATTGCGCGATCTCCGTCGATGTGAATGCCGAACGGTGAACTCGAAAGATGCCCCGTTCACTATCCTCATGGATCAGATTGTGAAATTCCATTGCAGCTCGCCTAGGGTTCGAAAATCACCCGCTGTTCTCCTCAGAACGCTCAAAAGCCAACGCCGGCGGTTGTCACTACCGGCTGATGATTTCTTTGATAAATCGCCAATCGGCGATCTTCTCTTCCGGAGTATCTTCTTTTATCTTGAGGAACTCTTTGGTCAAGCGCACCTCGGTGGCCAAACTGTCTCGATCAACGGTGCCGTTTTCGTTGAGAGATTTCAGGGCAAACTGATAAATCTTCTCGACGTATTCTTTCTCTATCTTTAAATAGTCGCGCATCATAGCGAGGGTTTCTGGCTTGTTGCTTTTCAAGAAGCGAACACCTTTCAGTGTAGCGCGAACGACCCGAGTGATTTGTCCCGGGTTTTTCTGGATCTTATCTTGGCTGGTCGCCAGGCCGCCGAGACGCAGCTTCACGATGTCGCCAAAAAATAAAACCTGGTTGAATCCCAACTTGTCCGTGCGGTCTATGTAAGCGACATCGAGCGGCGTCGCATCGACGGTTCCGGCCGCCAACGCCGCCAAACGCTCGCCGGAACCGCCTACAGCCAAGATCGTAATATCGCGGTCTGGATTCATGCGGGCGGCGGCAAGGGCCTCTCTGAACATCACGTGAGGCGTCGAGCCGAAAGAGCTCACCCCGACTTTCTTCCCTTTCAGGTCGGCAATGTTATTGATCGGGGGGCGAGCCACGAGCATGTGCAGCGGGCGATCAAACCATCCCATCACGGTCTTAAGCGGCATGCCCTGCATCGCCCCTCGCATGATGATCCCGGTAACGGTCGAGTAATCGAGCTCTCCCGCGAGCAGCGCAGCCGCCTGCAAGCCCGTCCTCACCGCGATCTTGCGAACTTCAAGCCCCTCTTCAGCATAAAATCCTTTTCTCTTGGCAATCTCTGTTGGAAGCTCGTAGAGGCCGACCGTTGATATCGCGATATTTATCACTTCCGCGCCAGCGTATTTCGCCGGAGGACCGAAGGAGGCGGCGGCAAGCAGCGCGACAAATAATATCCCTTTGGTCCACCGAGGGGTCAGATCAAAACCTCGCATGCGCACTTTCTCCTTGAATCTCGAACAAAGCTGTTTGCGGTTTCACTAGGACCAAACTCAAAATAGCGCTTATGGCTTCGACGGAAGAATGTCAACACCGCTATTCGGAAGACTGCTCTGC
>DATACQ010000533.1:0-2453 GCA_036258955.1 Binatia bacterium | reverse complement strand
GCCGTCGCCGCTTCCAATTCACTGACCTGCTTTTCCTTGGCAGCAGAACTAGACCTGAGGTCGTTAATTTCTTGAGCTTGGAGCGCCAACTGGTGTTCTTTGCCTTTCAAATCATTTTGCAAATCCTGGATCTTAGCTTTGAGAGTTTCTTCGATTTGCTGGCGCGAAGACTCTTTTTGCCGCACCACCTCTTCCGCTTCTTTGAGTTTGCTGTCGAGCTCGGCTAAGTTTGCCGTTAGGGTGCCGATGACTTGCTCGGCCTGGCGGGCCTCACCTGCGACGCTCGCTTCTCCCTGCGTAACGGCTTCCTTGAGCTTCGTGAATCCTTCGATCACCACTCTCTCAAGCTTCTCCATCTCCTCGTGCAACTTCAGATCGCAACTAACTTCCGCGGGTGACTCAGGGACAGGGCTGGCTTTTCCCTTATGCAAAGTGTCCTTCATTTTCAGCTTAAGGGATCTGTAAACTCCGTTCATGCGTTCCTCCGTCCCTGCCCTACAGTATAAGAGTTACCCAGCACACGCGGATCGTGACCGGGAACTGACAGCATTGTAAGTTACGAGTTCGGCAGCGTGCAAGAACTGACGCCGAAGTGCCGGCGAAAAATGAAAATCAGCAAAACAGAACGGTGCGCTCCAAAGCCATAGATGTCCCAGACAGCCACCGGGCGAAGGTATAATCAGGTTCAGGACTATTGTCAAGCCTTGAGGTTGAAAGCAGGCTGAGGTTAAGAGCCGGATCGGACGCCGTCTGACTGAGATTCTGTTGCTTTTCACGTACATCAGTCCGTCACCCGCATCTGGGTGGAAAGATGGTGTGGTAAACCCTCAATCTCATAATCCAGCTCACCGAAAAAGGCGAGATGTCCTTTCGCCGGCGCAGCCACTTCGCCGATAATTCGGCCGTTCGTAAAAACTACCGCCTGCTGATTCCATTTAGAGTTGCGGAAATCCGCGGTCGCTGTCTGTGCGACCCAGAGCCTCGCCGCCTTGGGAGCGGGGGTTGCAGCGATATTCAGGCGCAGCTTGCCGTTTATAGTTTCATGTTTCCAGCTCAAGCTCGGCATCGGAGTGCCGCCCATCTGGTAACGCGCGAAAGCGGCAAGGCCATTGGTGAGATCACTCAATTGATCGGATCCCCGGCGGTCTTCACGCCTCAGGTTGTGGCCGGCGTTAGGAATATAATGGACCCATTTGCCGCCGGGAATTCCACCCCAGTATAAATTCAGCGCGTCGGTCGTCCAGTAGAAGTCGTTGGTGCCATTGATGATCAACTTGGGCATCGTCAACCTGTCGCGGTACGCCCAAGGATCGACCATGTTCAAGAGGCGCCGGCCTTCGGGACTTTGCGGTATCGGGAGCAGCCCTCGACTGCTGTAAGGAGCGAGCCGGGAACTGTAGGCGCCGAACGCTTGCAGCTGGCGCGGCATCTGTGCGCTCATGTTGAGTGTATCGATGACGACCGGAGCAATGGCTCCGACGCGAGTATCAACTGCGGCCGTTAACCACGTCGTCCAGCCACGCTTAGACGCCCCTGCAACGACAAACTTCCGGATGGGTTCGCGCCATTGCTTGTTGCCAAACTCCTGCAAAACGTCCATGGCTTTGACGACGCTCTTGACCATCGGAAAGAGCAGCGGCCAAGTTTCATCACCGGTTTTTAGGTAGCGCACGAACGTTTCGGCGATAAGATCGTCCTCATAGAGTTCACCCTCGAGCAGCGGCTGATTGGGAATGTGATAGAGAAATGCAACTGGCGCTCTGATTTTTCGGGCGAGCTCCATGCCCATGGAAATGAGGTCCGGTGTTGCGCCACCGCCTGTAACCCACAAAAACATCACGGCGTTCGGCGCAACCGTTCGCGGCTCGTATACTTGAAGCTGGTGCTGCCATCTATTGCCCCGCCAAAGCTGCGATACGAAACGGATCTCGTGTATCCGGTCTCCGGACCGTTCGTGGCCGTCGCTGGCGGCTACAGTCCAGCGGAACTCAGCCTCCGCCTTACTAATGTAGCTCTGGAGATCAGCCGAAGCCCTCCGGGCAATTATCCCGGCGCCGAGAACACTCAAAACCAGCACAGTCATCAACCTACGCGTTACGCTCATCCGGTATTTTCCTTCAATGTGAATGTGACGGAGTTCGCATCGTCTATTACGTTTATAACAGCGTGGAGCCGGATGCTACCGCTACAAATACGAGCAGCCCGAAGTCCAACTGAGAGTGATAATGATGTTTACATTCTTACGTCCTAAAACCGAAACAGCACTCCTACGAAGAGTGTAGGCTGCATCCTGCAGTGCTTTTGCAAACTTTCTTTTCACTGCATCTGCAAGCGTCTGTAAAAACATTCGAAATGTTTGGCCTCTCATCGCTAGAATTTGTGGCATCGATGTTGCGCCTATTTTGGCAGCTTTGATGGTGTCAGACCCTGCGCTAAACCCATCAAGTTTCGAC
>DATACQ010000532.1:0-2831 GCA_036258955.1 Binatia bacterium | reverse complement strand
AGTTGATTTCTTCCGTCCACGATTCGTTGAGATTCCCGATGGGATCGTTGCTCAATGCGGCGAGATGCACGACCGCATCAAAACCCTTGAGGTCGTCCAATTCAAGGTCACGAACATCCTTCCGCACCCATGGCACATTCGCCGTATTTGGCACAAGGCGGCACGGCTCAAAATAGCCACTGTCCACGCCGACGACTTCGTAGCCTTCGTTAACGAAATGAGGAGCCATCACGGAGCCGATGTAGCCGTTGTGGCCGGTAATTAGTACCCGTTTTTGCATGTGATTCGTCACCTTTCGTTGTTATGACCGATTTCTAAGAAACAGCTCCGCCCATAGAATCAGTGGTTGCTCCGTGGAGATACGGGCAAAAGAACAGCCAGCCCGCTCTGCGGCAAGCGCGTCACGCTCGTCATCGCCCACAAAAACCGTGCCGCTCAGATCGAGATTGAACTCACGTTGTGCTTGGAAGAGCATGCCCGGAGCCGGCTTGCGGCAGTCGCAGCCTTCGTCCCAGTCGTGAGGACAGTAATAGACCGCGTGAATTTTGCCGCCAGCCCCAACTGCTTCCGCTTGCATTTTTTCATGAATTTGACGGAGCGTTTCTTCCGTCATCTCCCCGCGTCCGACGCCGGCTTGGTTCGATACAACAATCACCCGGTATCCTGCTTCTTTCAATAATCTCAAGGCTTCTTTCGCGCCGGGAAGCCACTGGAACTCGTCCCAGGTTCGGACGTATTGAGCCCGCGGCGGCTTCCTGTTTAATACGCCGTCCCTGTCGAGAATAACAGTCGGTTTTCGCTCGAAGAAAGTTTCAGTCAGGGGCAGCCTGTGCAATGCGCCTACGCTGTAGTACCTATGGTCGGTCATGTAAGCCAGCAGCTGCCGTCGCTGCGCCAGCCGCGTATACAACGCGTCCTCCACCGAAATGTTTGTATCGGGCAACAAATCGACGACTGATCGATTGATCAGAGCGTAACTAATTTCAACTCCTTGGAGTCCCGGAGTCGCGCAGGTCTTGTCATAAATTTCAACGTAACCGTCTGCCCCGACACGCACGCTGTTCCGGGTGTAACCGTCCTTGTTCGTATACACGGTAATCATCGCCGGCGCGCCCGAAGCGGTGAATCTCGGCCACATCTTGTCGATTGCCATCGGCCAGTAGTTGTCGCAATAGAGCAGGAGAAAATAGGGGTCCAGCAGTGTTTCAGCGAGCTTTAGCCTGCGCGCAGTCTCATCCTCAACTGCTGAAATAGAATATTCAATGTCGATGCCCCAGCGGCTTCCCGTGCCGCAATACTCCTGAACGACCTCCGGCAAGTAGCCCAGGAGCAACAATACTTTCTTGAACCCCTGATCCCGAACTTGTTCGATTTGGTATGCCAGAAACGGTTTGCCGCGGACTTCCACCATTGGCTTCGGACGCGTATCGGTCAAGGGCTTCAGGCGGGTGCCCCGTCCACCTGCGAGAATCACAGCCTGAGTAGGAGGAGATGGCTGTGCAGTTTGATCATTTTGCATGGTACTTAGTGTCTATCAATTAGGCCTTTCAGGATTTGAGGCTTCGGTTGGCCAATTTGAACTCAGAAATGCTTGAGGGCAGGACGAAACGGACGTGCTGATCGGGTTCCTAATGCATCACTCCACTACTCGCAACGCTCCAATCTCCCTTGGCCGCACTCTGATGTAACGAATCGCGGTTTCGGTATTTCGCGCCAGATCGTTTTCCGTATTGATATCAAGGTGGCGAAACGGCACTGCAACGTGTATCGGCTCTGCGATCGAGAACTCCTTCCAGCGAGAAAGTTTCTGCCGGTCTCGCTTTTCACCCCTGGAAAGCAGCCGCGACCGCAAAACTTCTTCGGAGCAAAAGCATCTGATCACCAATAGCCTGGAATTCGTCCTGGCCACCAATCGCTTAACGAATTGTCGCCACTTCGGGATCTGAATCTCTTTAACGTGCGGCACATCGAGAAGAACGGAATTGCCCACTCTGAGGTTCGCTTCGGCGATTGTGTAGAGCGCCCGATAAAAGCGCGGCCTCAATGTCTCGTACCGCCGCCCGTTCCTCGTCTCCGGAAAAAAAGCGTCTGCAATATGATTATTATCCAGATACACCGCGCAAATCCGCCGCAGGATACTCCCCGCCAAGGTTGTTTTTCCGGAACCTGCCACTCCCATGATCAGGATCAAACAATGCGGCACCGGCACTACTTTTTTAACGCGAGCAGGGATCTCCGGAGCCTTCGCCACCATTGCAGGGACTAGTTGATGGTAACGTTGAACTTAGAAAGTCTGCGAGAAGTTATGCTGAAGTTCAAGGCTCAAGCCGTTCGGCTGAGGCCCTGAAAGCATCACTCACGACGCTTGTGTATTGTTCCGGTCCGCTAGTTTCGCGGTAGCTTGACCACAAACGCCTGCCCGGTTGGCGGCGCAATCGGTGACTCTGCCTTGTCCGCAAAGAACTCGTCCACAGCCTCCTTTTCGCCTTCGGCTGCGGCGAAGCCGTACTCGTCGAAAAGCAGGATTCCACCGGTTACTAGACGCGGATAGAAGTAGTTGCAGCAATCCAACGTTGACTGATAAATGTCCAAGTCCAGGTGAACAAGCGCATAACTGTTGTTATCGAGCCCCTGAAAGGTTTGAGGGATCCAACCCTCGCGAATATCGACAAAATTTTTAAACGGGCTCAGTAGCTGCCTGACATGTTCCACCGAGCCGGCGCAGAATTCCCCCTCATTGAACCATCTGTCCTTTTCCTGGTTGACCTTGGGTAATCCTGCAAAGCTGTCAAACAGGTATAGTTTGGTTTTATGCTTCTTCAGGACGCGCG
>DATACQ010000531.1:0-2273 GCA_036258955.1 Binatia bacterium | reverse complement strand
CGATCGCTTCGGCCCTCGGCCCATGATCCTCCTCGCAACTTTCATGACCGGGATCGGGTACATCCTATTCGCCTGGGTCGACAGCTACACGTCTTTTCTAATTGTCTACCTTGGGATCATATCGCTCTCCTTTACACCAGGATTTGTGCACGCGCCGATGGCGGTCGGCAATACGTGGTTCATACGGTGGCGAGCGCGAGCCATGACAGTGATCAGCTCGGCTGTGCCGGTCGGCGGCATGTTGATTTCTCCGCTGCTGGCGATGGCGGTTCAAGCCTGGGGTTGGCGCTGGGGCGCCATTCTTGCCGGTACGCTGTTCTTGCTGGTCGGTATGCCGCCGGGCCTCGGCGTGCGCCGTTCACCCGAAAGCATGGGACTACTGCCGGACGGTGACCCGCCCACACCTTCGACAACGGAGCACGAACCCGCGGATGGGCGCGGGAACAGCCACCAGCCTTCCTCCGACCCCACCCTGCGCGACGCGATAAAGACACTTGTCTTCTGGTTATTCGTGATCAGCATGACGGTGCGGGTCGGCATCTACAGCACCATCAGTGTCCACTTCGTCCCGCTGATGGTTTGGAAAGGACAAACGCAAGAGTACGCGGCGTTCTTGCTCGGCGGCTTCGCATTTTTGAATTGGGCGGCGCATTTTGTCACGGGCTGGATCGCCGACGCCGTTAATCGGCCCAAATTGCTAACCGGCTGCATGGTTGTGGCTGCGGCTGGCTTGTTATCGCTACTATGGGCGGAAGGCGTGTGGCCGCTCTGGGTGTTTACGATTCTTTTCACCGCCATAGACGCCTCCTTTCCCGTCGTGTGGGCCACGATCGGTGATTTCTTCGGTCGCAAAGCCTTCGCGACCATTCGCGGCACCATGTCTTTTTTTTACACCTGGGGAAGTGTGGCCGGGCCGGTAATCGCAGGCGCGTTGTATGATCGTGATCAGACTTATTCTTCCACACTTTGGGGCCTGATCGCGATCATGCTTTTGGGCGCGCTGCTTACGGCGCTCTTGATAAAACCGTGGGACGCTGTGAAAAGGCCAGGACGAAACGATAGTGGACTATGATAGCAGATGGTACAGACGCGAAAAACGAGCGCTGCGATCAATCAGGTATGAGAAAATCCTGGCTGGAAGATATATGGGTGGCGGCCGCTGAACTGTTATTGGTCATCTATGTTGGTTGAGCCGTGATCGAACTCACCAGGTCGGGTGACACTGCGCTCTTCGTAGCTCTGCAAGATTCCTCGCTCGAAATAGAGGTACGTCGAACCATATACCCACTGTTCGGCGACACCCCATTCGCCTTCTGATCGGGTGACCTGTTCCGGCTTACCCCAGGACACCATAACTTGTTCCTGAGTCATATCGACTTTGATTTTCCCTTCGATGACCAGCTTTGTGATAGCGTTGGGCCAACCTTTGCCTCTCGTCTGCCGGGCACGGCGTTGCGCGCTGATCTTCGCCTGCTGTCTACGTCGGGTTTCCGGATCAAAGTCGACGAGAACTTTTTTGCGCAGCGCCGCTTCGACGCTTTCCTTGTCGATGGTATCACGCCGCCCCGACGGCAACTCGATGCGGCAACCCGCCGAGCCATTGGCGGTCTCATCGACGAGAAAAAAACATTTGATATCCTCACCGATTTCTCGCTTAATTCGATAATACTCATCGAACGCGCGCGTTTCGTAGGCGTCGTTGGCGGAGACGAGCCAGAGTTTTCGCTGTGGCTGATGCTTCGGTCTCTGCAGGATCAACGCAGCACCGAGCGATAGAAATCCGACCAGAGCGGGAACTAAGCTGACTGACTGGTCCATAGTGGATTCAAGTGCCCTAACTGAGTAAATTCTCCTCGCGACTGATACTGCTTCAGTAAAGTAACGCGCTGTAAATCCACTCGCTCGTCAAGCAAAAATCGGCCCGGCGCAAATGGACCATACTGGCTCAAGAATAACAAACTTGTCCAGGTCGCCTGATGACGGTTATCTGCTCGTTCGTACTTTTTTGTCCGGGTTTAACCGCTTTTCTGGCCCTGTTCCGACGGCAATCTCGTGAATCATCCAGAGTAAAATCGCTGCTTGCATCGTCCGAACACAACCCATAATATACCCGCAGACTTCACGCGCGGCATGCGCGACGCACTGCGCTCATCAACTACAACAACCCAAGCCAAAGGAGATCATCATCATGCCTGTCGATTTCGAGGACCACTGTTGGAAAGACATTATGACTCCGGAGATTCTCAAGGTTTATACGCCATATCGGCGCGAAA
>DATACQ010000530.1:0-3472 GCA_036258955.1 Binatia bacterium | reverse complement strand
TAGGAAAAAGGAGGTCTCATGAGTGAGCAATCCACGTCTGTTGCGCTGGATGCGGTGAGGGCGGAAAGGTTCGCGGCAGATTTGTTGGCGACGCTCAATCGCGGGGCGCTTTCATTGATGATTTCAATCGGCCATCGAACCGGGTTGTTCGACACGATGCGCGGTTTGGCGCCTGCCAGTTCTCAAGAGATCGCAACCAAAGCCGGGCTCAATGAGCGTTACGTTCGCGAGTGGTTAGGTGCGATGGTAACCGGCGGCGTGATCGAGGTCGAACCGGCGACCAACACGTTTGTCTTACCCGCCGAGCATGCCGCCTTTCTCACGCGAGCGGCCGGAGCGGATAACTTGGCCGTGTTCGCCCAATATTTTGCAGTGCTTGGAAGCGTCGAAGACGATATCGTCGAGTGCTTTCAAAAGGGTGGTGGCGTTCCATATTCGAAGTTTCCGCGTTTTCACGAAGTGATGGCTGAAGACAGCGGGCAATCGGTTCTCTCTTCGTTAGAATCCCATATCCTGCCGCTGGTTCCGGGTCTAACCGACAGGCTCGAGGCGGGGATTCAGATGTTGGATCTCGGCTGCGGACGCGGGCGCATTATGAGCCGGTTGGCCGAGCTCTTCCCGAAGAGCCGCTTTACCGGCATGGATCTCTCGAGTGAGGCCATCCTGTTTGCGTGGAAGGAAGCAGCCGAGAAGAAGCTTCGCAACGTCGAGTTCATTGTCGCAAATCTGAGCGATTTTGATGACAAAGCGGAGCACGAAGCCTTTGATCTCGTCACGACCTTCGATGCGATTCATGATCAGGCCAAGCCGCTGAACGTGCTGAAAGGGATTCACCGGGCGCTAAAATCCGACGGCGTTTATCTGATGCAGGACATAAAAGGCTCGAGTTTTGTCCACAAGAATATCGATCATCCTCTCGGGACACTTCTCTACACAGTTTCCTGCATGCACTGCATGACCGTGTCTCTGGCGCAAGGCGGCGACGGGTTAGGGGCAATGTGGGGCGAGGAAAAGACGCGGGAGTATTTGCACAGAGCGGGCTTTAGCTCGGTTGAAAAGCATGAACTGGCTCACGACATTCAGAATAACTGGTACGTCGTGAGAAAATGATATCTGGACTAAAGGAGTCTTGGAGTACCGGCTGACGTGCCCACCGCTCCAATGCTCCATTAGTCCAGCGCCCCGTGTTTTGATTTACGCGTCTATCGTCTGGCCGCCGTCCACCACGAGCGCGTGCCCAGTGACGAACGAAGATTCATCAGAGACTAGGAAAAGAACGCCGTAAGCGATCTCTTCAGGGCGCCCCATGCGCAGCAAGGCTTTGTTGCTCGCTCCCATGGTTTTGCGCTGCTCTTCAGTCATCCCTTCACCGAGCGTCGGTCGAGGCGGAAAGCCGCGAAAACGCGGCGTCTCGATGGCGCCCGGGCAGACGCAGTTGATTCTAATACCGAGCGGGCCATAATCCAGCGCCATTTCGCGAGTCAAGTTGATAATGGCCGCCTTGGTCGCGCAGTAGCCAGGATATTCCGGTGAAGCGAGCAAGCCAAACGTCGAAGCGGTGGTAACGATACTGCCGCTGCCCTGTTTAATAAAGTGGGGCAGCACCGCCCGCGACCCTCGAAACATTGCGTTCAAGTTCGTATTCAAGACGAAGTTCCACTCCTCGTCTGTGTGTTCGTGCACTTTCTTACGAATACCGGCGCCGGCATTGTTGTAAAGAATATCGACGCGGCCAAAACTCTCCAGCGCGGTCTTGACCATACGGTCGCAATCTTCCTGTTTGGTTACGTCGATAGTTGCAAAGATTGCGTCGGCTTTTTCTTTTTCTTTGATCAATTGGTCGATGCGCGGCGAAATCGTTTCTTGGATGTCGCAGCAAACGACTTTCGCGCCCTCGCGTGCGAAAAGCCGTGCCGTGGCCCGCCCAATCCCGCTATTCGCGCCGGTGACAATCGCTACTCTGCCCTTCAACCGTCCCAGTCCCGGCCGCAGCATGTCGTGCTCGTCTTTTAACATTTCAGCCATTCGCGCATGCTCCTATTCTCCTCGACGTATACTCGCCCGTAATGTCGTTCTGAGACGCTAACCGTGTAAAAGCGGCTCATGCTGCGACGTTTTACCGGGAGCGGGCGAGATCGTTACTCTGGACGGCGTTGTCACTGACGGTCGTTTCGCCTTTTGCCTGTTGCCTCTCGCCTTAAGCCTACCTTTTATACAGCTGCTTGATAAAGCCCGAGGACTCCAGTTCCTTGACGAAGCTGAGATCCACAAAAGTCTTCGGATCCGCGGCGCCGGCTTTCGGATTCTTTATCGCAAGATCATCGAGCATGGTTTTCACGCCGTCGGGAGTCGGGTAGGGGACTTCCGGAAAGACCGCGGAATAGTCCTGGTAAGCTCGCTCGAGTCCGTCGGGGTTCGAGACGCCAAGGTTTTTCTTAAAGATCGCCTTCGCATATTCCTTTTCGGTCTTGATGATGTGAATTGCCTCCACCATGGCCCGCGTAAGTTTCTGCAGCAATGGCCGTTTTGCCTTGACGATGCCTTCGCGGCTGAGGATCCCGTTCCACCAAAACGGAATCTTCAGGTCGGCCACGTTGTAGAGATTGCGAAAGCCTAATTTCTCAGCCTCGGTGAGAAATGGTTCCGGCATAATGGTGAATTGAGTGATGCCTTTTGACAACGCTGCGAATCTTTCCGGGTTGCCGCCGGCCGGGATGATCTTCACATCTCTTTCCGGATCGATTCCAAGTTTTCTTAACGCCAGACGCAAGCCCAAATCTGAAGTGCTACCCAGGCGGTTCACGCCGCCGGTTTTCCCCTTTAGCTGCTCGATTTTCGTAATGGCGCTTACCGAAACGATGTGATCGACAAAGGTCGGAACGACCCCGAGAATCATCACTGTGTCCGCGCCCGCGAGGCGCGAGCTGGTAAGGGTCGTCACGGAAATACTTGCGGCATCTATTTCCTCGGCGAGTAGCGCCTGTAAGACGGTGGGACTGGCGCTTATGGCGATGATCTCCGGCGTGACACCCTGCTTCTGCAACAGTTTTCGGTCCTCCATAACCCAGATCGGACTATTCGTCGGGCTGAATCCCGCCCAAGCGAGTCTGAGTCTCTCCTGAGCACCGGAATGCGGCGCATGCGCGAAAATGGTCGTTGCGAAAGCGATGATCAGAAGCGCGCTGTAGAGCATGGCAGATCCTCCGGCTTTAGTCTTACGAGCGTGCTAAAGTTTGCACATCGGCAGCGGTCGGTCAAGCGGGGAGTCCGCGGCTGTAGTAGGTCAGCGACAACCGGGGGCCGCGCCTCAGTCACATTGACTCGAAACCGGTATATGCTATAGGCACTTTGAGGGAGGCCCCATGGCGACTAAGAAAGGCATACTGGTCACTGGCGGAACGGGTCTTGTCGGTGGCTATGCTGTTGGCATGTTGTTACAGCGCGGTGAGAGGCCGGTTGTGTACGACGTTAC
>DATACQ010000529.1:0-2018 GCA_036258955.1 Binatia bacterium | reverse complement strand
GCGGCCATTCAGATGGGTGCGAGACTGCCCTCGCACGCACCATGTTCAAGTCAATGTAAACAAGGCAGCGCTGCAGGTGCTCGTCAGCCTCGATAGCTGTCGCATGATAGCGGTCTTCCCAGAATGCGCCGTGGCGTTTTTTGCGCTGATTGTATTCTTGACCCGTGCGGCCGGCGATTAATTGCATACTATCTGCGATAACGTTTGGACTGGAGTCTTTAACCAGAAGATGAATGTGGTTGGATGTGACGATGTAATTAAGCACTGAAAGACCGAAGCGTTTCTTCGCTTCAAGAACCCAGACCAGGTAAGAGCGGCGGTCACGCCCAAATTTCAGTAGAAAATCCCTCCGATGGCAGCGATGAGTAATATGCCAAACATACCCAGGTAAGAAATGGCGATTGGCGCGGGGCATCGTTCTCCTTAGACCTCGCTTTCGACCTGAAAAAGTGAGCTCTAAGCGCTTAAACGATGTCCTTTATGCCAACTTACATTGTTAAATCAAGAAGTTGCCTTGGTCCGACCCCAAAACCGGTCAGACTTACATATCGGGCGGAAGGAAACCCGCAAAGCGCCTGCTTTTGGGTGTCGTCATGCTCGCCCTAGGCGTCGCCCTGGCGGTGATCTTCTCCTACACAGCCGTGAGCCGCGGGTGGTATTTGGGGCTATTCCTGCCGTTCTGGATGGGGACTCTCGGCCTTTCCCAGGCGCGCAAAAAGACCTGAGTGGTTCTCGCCGCGCGCGGCGCGCGCAAGATGAACGGCGCCGAAGAGCCGCTCGGAGATGAAGCCAGCGAAAGACGACTGCAGTCCCAGGCGCGTTGGATCTACTTCGAATCGGCGATTGCCGCTTTGATTTTAACTGGTCTTAGCTTCTTTTTTGCGAGCATATGGACCGAGGCCGCCCGTTCCTTCAAGGACTTCAGCCTGCAACAAACGGGCGAATTCCTGATTAAGCATGGCTATAGTCTGCTCTTCGGATGGGTGCTGCTCGAACAGATCGGTTTACCTATCCCGGCCATTCCTCTGCTGCTTGCGGCCGGGGCGCTGGCCGGCTCGGGCAAAATGAATTTGACGCTGGCGGTGAGCCTGGCACTCATAGCGGTTATTTTGGCTGACCTGTTCTGGTACTTTCTAGGGCGTTACCGCGGCGGCGGCATACTGAAACTACTCTGCCGCATCTTTAGAACCGGACTCGTGCGTTCGGCGAACGGAGAATCTTTTCGCCCGGCATGGCGCTCGTTCTTTGCTCGTTGCGAAATTTGTACCCGGCCTGAACACCGCGGCGCCGTCGCTGGCGGGAGTCTTTCGCATACCCGTGCGGCGTTTCATGATGCTGAGCAACTCTAGCGAAATTGGAGGGCGCTGGTAATTTCCGCTGATTGTGCGATATGACTGCGTTGATTACGGCTCGTTACCGAGGTGCGGATATGAAATCAGTTGGAATCGCTCTTGCATTGTTCCTCGTCTGGATTTCTCAAACTCACGCGCAACCCGCTCCCTATCAAGGACAAACCATCAGGATCGTCGTGGGAGTCCCTGCGGGCGACGTTTATGACCTATGGTCCCGGCTGATCGCCGCGCACATCGGCAAGCACATCCCCGGCCGTCCGGAGTTGATCGTGCAGAACATGCCCGGCGCGGGCTCCATGATCGCAGCGAATTATGTTTACGGCGTGGCCAAACCCGATGGATTGACTTTCGGCGTATTCTTGCCGTCGTTGTACTTCGAACAGCTCCTGGGACGCAAAGAGGTCCAGTTCGACTGGGCGAAGTATACTTGGATTGGCTCTCCGGTTAGGGCCGAGCGTCAGATGTATATGCGCGCTGAGAGTCCCTATAAATCCGTCGACGATGTACGCAAAGCTGCGGAAGCGCCCAAGTGCGGCGCTACCGGCACCGGCTCTCCTGAATATTTTATTCCCAAGCTCATGGAAGAGACTCTCGGGGCCAAATTTTCCATTGTCACAGGTTACCCCGGCGGACAGGACATCGATCTTGCGGTGGAGAGGGGTGAGC
>DATACQ010000528.1:0-4412 GCA_036258955.1 Binatia bacterium | reverse complement strand
GCGCACAGGCACGCCGTAGGCCGCCTGCTTAAAATAAATACCGCGCTTGTCGCGGTCCAACTCCGGCGACAATTCGTCAACTCGCGGCAGCGGATGCATGACCACAGTGTCTTTAAAGCGCTTCGCTTTGAGGAAATCATCCCCAATCATCGGGTAATTACCGCCGCCCGAGCCTTCTTTGATTCGTTCCTTTTGCTTGCGCGTCATATAAAACGCATCGTAGCGCAGTTGCGCGGCCATGGTGCTGAGGCGCAGTTGAATGTCATTATCGAGTTGCGTAAAGAGCGCTAGCTGATGAGGCTGCTTCGGCGTAAGATAGAGCGCATCGGTCTCTGTAACCACGGCGCTTAAGTCCCTCGCCACCAGCGGGCTCAAGCTGTAGCCGTACTCGGACTCCATGCGCTCGACGACGTAGTGCGGCAATTCCATACCGGCAGCCGCTAGGGTCACCACGTTGGCGCCAAAGCGCGCCAGAGCATAAACCAGAGAATGAATCGTCCGGCCGTTTTTCAGGTCGCCACAAACCACCACGGTGAGCCCTTTAAGTTGGCCTTTTTCCTTGCGCAACGTGTAAAGGTCACAGAGCGTCTGAGTCGGGTGCTCATGGCGGCCGTCACCGGCATTAACCACTGGCACGTCCGCATGCTCGGCCATGGCGAGGATCGCGCCGTCCCAGTGATGGCGCGCCACCAGCACGTCGGCATAGCTCGAAACGACTTTAGCGGTATCCGCTAAGCTCTCTCCCTTGGCGGCCGAAGACGCCCGCATGTCGGCGCAGCTAATCACGCCGCCGCCCAAACGATGCATCGCTGACTCAAAGGAAAGCCGCGTCCGGGTGCTAGGCTCGTAAAAAAGCGTCGCCATGATGCGATCGCGCGCCGGCTTTTCTTTGCGCAGGTTTTCCGCGTCATCGGCCAGCGCGAAGATCTCTTCGATCTCGGCGTTGGTCAGATCAGCAATGGAAATCAAATGACGCATGCTCTTAGTAGCTTGAACCTTTCATCCTCGGCCGCTCCGACGGTCCCATCGCGCCAAAGCGATCTGGTCAATGCCGTCGGCCTCCCGCAACATCACATTAACCCGATCGCCTTCCTCAGCTCCGATGTTTTTGCCGATAACATCCGCTCGAATGGGAAGCTGCCGCGATCCGCGGTCAACCAGCACGGCGACCAGAATTCTTTTCGGCTGGCCAAATTGCAGCACCGCGTCGAGGGCCGCCCGGATCGTGCGGCCACGAAAAATCACATCGTCGATTAGAACGACTGTTTTGCCGTCCACTCCGACAGGCGTTTGAAACGGTCCCGACTGCAAGGGTTCCAACTCGCGTGACCGGTCATCCCGATAAGCCGTAAGGTCGAGGATACCGAGGGGTAGCCCGATTCTTTCCAGCTCTTCAATTTTGCGGGCGATCCGACGCGCTAAATGCACTCCTCGCGAGCGAATCCCGATGAGCACTAAGGCGTTTAAATCACCTGCCTTCTCAATAATTTCATGGGTCATTCGCGCGATGGTACGCGCCACTTCATCGCTTTCAAATAGGATCTGCTTTTCCCCGCTCATAGTAAAAAAAAACCTCCCGGATCACCGAGAGGTTTGTTGAAAATTTGCGCAGGTTGTCTCTGAGCTTTCACGACTCGCCTTTCCCGGTCTCGCAGGACCGGATTAAAAGGATCCGGCTCTGACGCAATATTCGATTGGTGCAAGAGCCGTGACAGATAATAATACGATAGGCGGCATACTTTCAAGTAAACCGCCGTCACGTGTAAACCGCCGTCGCGATCGAAACTTTTAGTCTCGAACTTGCACCGTGACTTCAGTCTCCACGGGAGCATCCTGGCTCAGCGACGCTACGCCCACTGCCGCTCGCGTGTGTTGGCCCTTTTCGCCCCATAGCGATACCAGCAGATCAGACTCGCCATTGATAACCCTCGGCATGTCTGTAAAACCGGGAGCGACGTTGACATAGCCCAAAACTTTGACAATCCGCTCAACCCTGTCCAGATCGCCGAGCGCTGCCTTAATGGTCGCAAGGTGGTTAAGGGCGCAGTTGCGTGCTGCCTCATAAGCCTGCTCTAGCGTCACCGCATCGCCAACTTTGCCGCGGTATTTCAAAACTCCGTTGATGCGGCCGATATTGCCGCCAACGAACAACAGCGTGCCGGCTCGAACAGAGCCGATGTAGTTCGCCGCCGGCACCGGCGGGTTGGGCAATTGAACGCCCATAGCGTTGAGCTTTTTCTCTATTTCCATCGTACCTCCGGGCGGGTTTGCTTCAGCCGACTCTATGTGACCATCGCCTCAGAGCGCAAGAGTTCAAAGCCAAGCGTTAGCCGCCTATGACCTGTAAACGGGCGGCAGTAAACCTTTTCCCACTTCTCCCGTCCAATTGTTCAAAATCCGTTTACGAAAGGAATTCTATGATCAAACTAAAACATTCGGTTTTCGGGACAGCCGTTTTGGCCCTAGTCGCTCTTGCGTTGCCTATGTTGTTGCACGCCAATGCTGAGAGACAAGGACGATTCGGCGGTAGGCCGGGAATGCACCGGATGATGGAGGGCGGCGCGCCAATCATCAGTCTGGCGCTCAAGCATAAGGACGAGCTTAAGCTGACGCCGGATCAGATAGCAAACCTGGAAAAAACTAGGACTCATTACCAGGAGCAAATCGGGCCGCTGCATCAGAAGCTCAAGGCGCTTGAAAGTGAAATTTTTAAGTTGACGCAAGAAACGCCGGCGGACCTCATCCAAATCAAAGCAAAGATCCAGGAAACGGAGACACTCCGATCCGAGCTCCGCTACCAGCGCATCGAAGCTGTGGAGAACGGCAAATCAATTCTCACGTCGGAACAGCGGGAGCAGCTCAAGTCTTTGCTCGCTTCGCACTATCGCGACCATCGGCGGCGACCCCAACAGGCCTCCTGATACGAGCCAGCCCACGTAGGACAGAAAAGGCCCAGCTCGCAAGAGCTCGGGCCTTTTTTGCTCGCGCAGCTTGCAGCCCCGGGACATTGTGCCTTAAGCTGGCGCAAAAATCGGACATGACCTGCACGACCGGGTATCCGCTTTGAAGAATTTCACCGAGCCTGTTAAGCGGGACGATCATCCGCGTACACAGAGGAATTCCATCAAATGAGAAAGTACAAGAAAATGCCCTTGGTGGGATCCGTCATGACGCCTTTTCCATTTTTTGCCGACGCAGCGGACTCACTCGCCAAGGTCGAACGTCTCATGCGCAAGCACAAAATCCGCCACGTACCGGTGCAACGCGACGGCGAAGTCATCGGCATCGTTTCGGAGCGCGACCTGCACCGTTGGGCGAGCAAATCCGGCTCCGCTACGGATCGGACGGCCGTACTCGCGGCAGAGGCGATGGTACCTAACCCGTATGTGGTGCCGTTCGATACTCCTCTCAGTGAAGTTGCCTACGAAATGAACCGCCGCCGCATCGGTTCCGCGCTGATCGTGCGCCATGGCAAGCTTGCGGGGATCCTTTCGGTCATGGATATTTGCCGGATCTTGGCGAGCCTGTTGGACGCGGAATTTCCCGCAAAGGACGGCAATGATGCAGCGTGATGAGACGCGGCCGGCGCTCCGGGGAATCGACCGGGGTTTAACGAGATTCGCTTGCGCAGGCGGGAACAAACTAATAGCGTAACCACTGCGCAAACCAACCCAGAGGAGTTCAGCCGTTATGACCCACGCGGAAATGATCGTTGACGTACATCATCACTACATGCCGGCAGTGCTGTTTGATCGCCTTGCAGCTCAAGCAGGCGGCAAGCGGATCGTGACTCGAGAAATCAGCCTGACTCTCCATCCATCGCGCAAAGATTTGGCCAGCCATCTGCAGACGATGGATGAGGCGGGGGTGAGCGTGTCGATTCTCACCGACCAGGTTCAAGTGATGGGTGCCGATGTGGCGCGCGCGCTCAATGACGGTGTTGCCGAAGTTCAACACAAGTACCCTACCCGATTCCGCAGCGCCATTCATCTGCCGGTCCATGAACCGCCAGCCGCGCAGCGCGAATTAGAACGCGGGATCCATGACCTAGGCTTGCGCGCGGTCGCGTTGCTCGCGTGCCATCTCGAGATACAACTGGATAATCCGATCATGTTCCCCCTCTACGAACTTATCCAGAAGCACAATCTGCCCATCATTATTCATCCGCAGTCTAAACCCACGGGCTCAGAAACGACGTACAATTTGGATCGTTGCGTGTTTCGCCCGCTCGAAACCACACAAGCGATTGTCCGTGTCATGAATGCGGTGCTGCCGCGATACCCTGAACTGCGCTTTGTTATGCCGCATCTCGGCGGCGCGACTTCGTCTTTAAAAGGTCGCATGATGGCTTTTTTTGAAACCGAGGACGCCGCGATCCCGCAGGACATGAGAGGATATCTAAAGACACAAGC
>DATACQ010000527.1:0-2024 GCA_036258955.1 Binatia bacterium | reverse complement strand
AGCGTTGTGCCCGCGAGAAAATAGTTCCCGGAATTCCGATCGCCCGCTGGTATCCGGAGCTGTCCGATTGCTTGTTGGTATGCGTCACCGAAATGAACGAAGAAGAGGAGATCGAACGTCTTGTCAGAACCGTCTGCAGCTAAGCTCCGCGGCTCGACGACGCCGGCGCTGATATTTGAAAATGGCTCGCGCGGGCGCACGGCGTTGTTTTGGCCGGACGGAGACGCCGCTGCCGCCGAGCATATCCCTGCGGCGCTGCTGCGCGAGGAGATTAGCGGCTTCCCAGAGCTGGGTGAGCTTGAGACCTTGCGCCATTTCACCCGCCTCTCTCAGCGCAACTTCAGCATTGAAGGTCAATTTTACCCACTTGGTTCGTGCACCATGAAATACAATCCCAAGGTGAACGAAGCTGTTGCCAGATTGCCTGGATTCGCGCAGATCCATCCGTTGGCGCCCGGTTCATTGCTGCAGGGAGCTTTGCGTTTGATCTATGAGCTGGAGGCGATGTTGGCCGAAATCAGCGGCATGGATTGTGTAAGCGCGCAGCCCGCCGCCGGCGCCCAGGGCGAATTAACCGGTCTGATGCTCATTCGCGCCTTTCTCAGCGAGCGCGGCAATCCGCGCAAGAACATCATTGTGCCTGACACGGCGCATGGAACCAATCCCGCGAGCTCCACGCTGTGTGGCTACGATGTGATCCAGATCTCCTCCAATGATGAAGGGATTATCGATCCCGGCGCTGTCGCTAAAATCATGGACGAAGATGTCGCAGCCCTAATGATCACCAACCCGAACACTTTGGGTCTATTCGAGAAGCATATAGAAGCTATTTGTGCCGCGGTGCATGCGAAGGGCGGGCTGGTTTATCTCGACGGCGCTAACTTAAACGCGCTTATGGGGATAGCCAAGCCGGGTCATATGGGGGTGGACGTGCTCCACATGAACCTGCATAAAACCTTTTCGACTCCGCACGGGGGAGGCGGACCCGGAGCAGGACCCGTAGGCGTGAAAAACGCACTACGCGATTACTTGCCGGTACCGCGTATAGCAAGGACCGGAGACCATTATGACATCGTCGAAGAATCTCCCAAATCAATTGGGCGCGTGCGCTCGTTTTTCGGCAATTTCGGCGTTCTGGTGAGGGCGTACACGTACATCATTTCTCTAGGTTCGGACGGACTGGAAGAAGTAAGCCGCATGGCGTTGCTCAACGCCAACTACATCCGCGCGCGCTTGGAGAACGATTATGCGCTCGCTTACAACCAGCCGTGCATGCACGAGTGTGTCTTCACTGACCGGCTGCAGCAGAAATACGGCGTAAGCACTCTCGATATCGCGAAGCGCTTACTGGACTATGGTTTTCACCCGCCAACGATCTATTTTCCGCTGGTGGTGCACGGCGCCCTGATGATCGAGCCGACGGAGACCGAAACGCCCGAAACCCTCGATGCTTTCATTGCTGCCATGATCGCCATCGCCAGAGAAGCACAGGAAAATCCGCAGCTCGTCAAGAATGCTCCCCATACAACTCCAGTGGCGCGGCTCGACGAGGCGCGCGCCGCGCGCAAACCTATGCTGCGGTGGGAGCCCACCGATGACGGATCATCGACTTAGTCGCAGCCGGCGCGAGAACACGCAAGGCCTTATTGCGTGTCGGTGACACGCAGACGCTGGTCGGAGTAGATGAAACCGGCAATGATGCGTAAACTGCTTTCCTTGATCGATCCCGGGAAGGGCCTAAAAGGTACCGCAGCTTTGATTGCCCGCACGGCTTCTTCGTCGAGCAGTTTGGATCCCGAAGAGCGAACCAGCGTAAGAAATTCGATATGCCCGTTCTGTAGAATTGTAAATTCGACGACGACCCGTCCCTGAAGTCCGTATTGTTTTGCCAGGTCAGGATACTCCCAACGAGATTCGATCCACTGTTTTACGGTTTGCGTGTAGGAGGCGTAGCGCACATCCGCCGTATTGAGCGGAATGGCGCGACGATTGCCGATCAAGTCGCGCCGCCCAGGTAGTAAATC
>DATACQ010000526.1:0-13624 GCA_036258955.1 Binatia bacterium | reverse complement strand
TGACGAGGTTGTTCGCTGTATCTTTGACCGATTGGAAGTAGCCCTATCTGAAATGGTCGAGGATCACAGTGATCTAGACGAAGCGCGCCGCGGCTAAGCTGTCGCGGGTTCGCTCTCGGCTGCGTGTGCACGAAGCTGTTTTCGCAATTTCAGAAATGGCGGCAATTTATTAATTACGCCAACGATAAGGTGTAGCAGCAGTGGCAATCAATCATTCGGTGCATGCGATGATGGTTGGGGTAAGCGAGAGCTGGTGGCGGTCGGGGATTATGCCCTGCCTGCGCAGCGATGTGGAACGTGATAAACCGGTCGCCTATATTTTTTGGCTGATCGATGGGCCGAACGGGCCGGTGGTTGTCGATACGGGCTATCATCCCGACTATGTTGCGCCGGAGTGGGCGGAAGGAAAACAGTTCATCGAACCGCCGAAACTGCTGGCCGAGGCCGGCATAAAATCGGACGAGATCGAGACCGTCATCGTCACGCATTTTCACCAGGACCACTTTACCGGCTTTGATTATTTCCCCAGAGCCAAGTTCATCATCCAGCGCGCCGAGCTGGAGTTCTGGACCGGCCCCATGATGCGCCACAAAGTATTCGATAGCCAGATTCGTCCGAAAGTCCGGCCAGCTTTAGAAAAACTACAGAAGGAAGCAAGAATCGAACTGGTGGAAGGCGATCACGAACTCTATCCCGGATTGGATCTACTGAAAGCCGGCGGCCACACGCCCGGCTCACAAATGATCGCCCTGGAGACCGCCGGCGGTAAAGCGGTCCTGTGCGGTGACATCGCCTATACCTTCAAGAATATCCGCGATCATCATCCGGTGGGTTGGTACTACGATCTCGGCGATACAGTCGCGGCACTCGATCGCGCGATTGGCACCGCAGCGCGGCCAGATCTCGCGTTCCCCAACCATGATGCAGAGATCATGCACGGAAAGAGAATCGCGCGGGTTATTTGAGGCACTGTCGAAAACCAACGATTGGATTGGATTCGGGACTTCTCTTAACCTAGTCCGATAAAGTGTTAGCGACTTACCGATGAGCGGCGGCAGCTAGATACCCTCTCGCTTTTGGAGAAGGTGAGGGCCGTCGCCGTCGTGAAATGCGCCCTCACCTCCACCCTCTCGCAGAGTCACAGGAAGTAATCACTCCTTTGTACGGTTTGGTGTTCGCAAAGCCGACCGCTCACGACTCCGAATCGGAGCGCCGGTAGGCGACGTTTGGACCGCCTTTCTGAGACTGGAGATATTCCTCGACTTTCCCGAGCGGATCGACCATCAATCGCTGCCTGGAGGCGACCAGCTGATCGAGACGCATGGCGTCAGGAAGCGAGAGGTTGCGCCCCATCTGCACGGCAATTTTTGCGCTCGATAATGCGCCCGGATGCCGCGAGGCAATCTCTTGGGCGATCTTCATCGTGACGTTCTCTAATTCCGCTGCTTCGACGGCCATGGAAACCAGGCCGAGCCGATCCGCCTCAGCCCCGGAGATGTTTCGACCGAGGAGCTGTATCAACGCCGCCTTTTTCATCGGCACGCCGGAATGAAACAGCGTGCTCGTCGCCATCTGGCCGAAACTGCCGCGCAGGATTTCCGGCATGCCGATTTGCGCGTCCGCCGCGGTGATGACGAGATCGTGCGAATTCATCAACGCCAGGGCGCCGCCTAGACAGTAACCATGCACCTGGGCGATCGTGACCTTGGGAAAGTTCCTGACCGCCTCAAACATGATCGCCGTCGGGCTGAACTTATCCCAATCCGCCGGCGGTCCCTCGCTCTGCGCGCGCAGATAATAGAGATCGAGTCCCGAACTGTAAGCCGGTCCGCTACCTTTGGTAATGACCGCATTGATCTCCCGGTCGGCGCGAATTTCCTCCAACGCTTTCATGAAGTCGTCGACCAACTGCGCGTTGATGGCGTTGCGCCTCTCCGGTCGGTTCAAAACAATTTTGGCAACTCCGGTTCCGGGAACCTTTTCCAAGATCACGGCTTCCATAAACTCCTCCCTTACTCATGGTCAGATCGAACGATTCGATATTAACAGGCCGCCGGAAAGTATCTACAGTTGACACGTTTTCGGTGCGGCGCTATAGCTCGCGTCAGCGAAAAGAGGAGTTCAAATAAACGGGAGCTGCAGCGTTGTGGCTGTATTCGCGTAACTTCTAGCGGCGATCAAGCACATTTGCTGAGAAGGAGTATCTTTATAATGGGGATTGCAATCGACCAACAACGCACGAGTGAGATATCTCAAGAAGAGCGCGAGCTGCGCATCCAGTTGGCCGCCGGGTACCGTCTGGCGGACAAATACGGAATGTCCGAGCTAATCTATACCCACATCTCTCTACGGGTGCCAGGGCCGAAGCCAGCGTACCTGCTGAACCCCCACGGCATGCTCTTTAACCAGATCACCGCATCGAGCCTGGTGAAGGTCGATTTCGAAGGCAATCTCATGGGGCCGACCGAGTGGCCGGTGAATCGCGCCGGTGTTGCGATTCATGGGGCGATCCTATCGGCGCGTCCCGACGTTAACTGCGTCTTTCACACGCATACGCCCTACACGACGGCGGTCTCGGCGCTCGAGTGCGGGCTTCTGCCGATGTCGCAGGCCGCGCTGCGGTTCCAGGGGATGACAGCGTACCACGACTACGGTCGGGCGGCCGCCGATCCGGCCGAATGCGCACGCTTAACGAGGGACCTCGGCGATAAGCCGGTTATGATCCTCCGCAATCATGGTGGGATCACGACGGGCAAGACCGTGTGCGAAGCGTTCATCGCCTCCTATTATCTCGAGAAGGCCTGTCAGTTTCAGATCCTGGCGCAGTCTGCCGGTGTGCCGTTAACCATGCCCGCCGACGAGATCATTGCCGCATCCGGTGGCCGACCCGCCGGCGACGAGCGCGCCTGGCCCAGCCTCCTGCGCATGCTAGACCGCGAGGACCCCTCTTACCGGGACTGAGCCGGGCGGCCGAGGATCTAGCGAGAGCCGACTTGACCCAGAGTGTGGGGTCAAGCCTTTACAGGCTGTTGAAAAACTCTCTCGGACTCCTTCGACAAGCTCAGGACGAACGCAGGGTTTGTGATATCATTGACGCTTTCCGTTCATGTTGAGGCTCTCGAAGCATTCCGAATCTTTTTTCAACAATCTGTTTACTTTTGATAGTGGTCGAGACACTAACTCGCCCTCCGAATCTGCCCGGCCCAGATTTCATTGACGAGCGACGGTACGGCTTTCCTCTTCTCAGCGCTTTCGCGTAGCCACGACAGCACCTTCGCATCTAGACGGATATTTCATACCTCTTCTGCTGCGGCGGATACGCCAATAAAAAGTTGGCGCTCAGGAAAGCTTCGATTGACAGGGACAACCCATTTGGATAAGCAACGCAACAGGGAAACCGGCGCAAACTACAAATCGGGTGTACGGCTCTGGCAACATTTGAACACTACGGATCCGTGATGATGTGGTAGGTGTATCCTGCGGGAATCAGCAGGGTTGCTAAGGCGCACACCACTGAAAGGAGCACAGTCCATGAGTCGAATACGTCACATTGCGATCGTTACGTCGAACCAGGAAAAGCTCGGAAACTTTTACAAAACTGCCTTCGGAATGAAAGAGGTGAAAGGTATTGGGTCAGCGCTTTACCTTTCTGACGGATATATGAATCTCGCTCTCATAAAGAAGACGCCGGCAGTCAAAGTCGATGAGGGGCTCTACCACTTCGGGTTTGAGGTCGATAATGTCGAGCCGCTGAAGGGCGTTTTCAAGGAGGCGGGAGCGTCAAGCGAAGTGCAGCCCCGGCCGAAAAATCGCGACGCTGAGTATCGGGTGCACGATCCGGATGGTAACCCGATCGATCTGGTATGCTCGAGGAAGTGGCCGGTTTAGCAGCTGTGCTGCGAGCTATCGAATGCCGGCATTGAGCCCACGTTTTAAGAGACGGGCTTTGAGAGAGCGCTAAGAGAGGATTCCCGTATGTTCGGCTACCGCGCCAGGATAGGCTACATCTCTCCTTCCGTCATGGAGCTCAACGCCTATGACTTCTATCGGATCGTGCCGGAAGGCGTCGGTCTGATCGGCGTCACTTGTATGGTGGAGGGGTGGAGGGAAGACGCGTACAAAAGAGCGTTGGCGCAGGTCGAAGCCTGCGCTCGCGAGCTCGGCCGCCGCTCTTGTGATTTCGTCATTCACGGTGGTGCGCCTCTCGTGTTAAGCCAGGGAAAAGGATTCGAGACGAAACTTTTGGCACAGTTGCAAGAGCTCACCGGCGCGCCCTGCAACACGGCGATCGTTGCGGCTATCGATGCGTTTCGGGATCTCTCCGCCGCTCGCTTGGCGGTGGTGGATCCGTACCCACCCGATCTCAACGAGAAGATGATCGCCTATTTAAAGGATTGGGGCTTTGAAGTTTCCGCCCTGATCAGTCTCGGCACGTCCTTTACCGAGTCGAGCGTTGCTTCGATTGGCGACATCTACCGCGCGGCCAAGCGCGCGGTTAAGCAAGCGCCGCAAGCAGAGGCAGTCTTCATTCCGTGCGCCAATTTTCCGGTCGTCGATGTCATCGAGGAGATTGAGACCGATTTCGGGTTGCCCGTGGTAAGCAACATCACCTCGCAACTCTACGCTGCCTTTAAAGCGATCGGCATGCGCGAAAAAGTATCGGGATACGGAAGACTCATGGGCATGTTGTAGCGCGACCCCCGGGGCGGATAACTGACTGCGGTTACCTTTCGAGGAACAAGCGATCTGTGGCTCGATCCGGAGCGAAATCACAATTTCAAGATCAGAGCCGTCGTGACCGAAGGAGACGGCCCTGTTGCCTGTTCGAAACGAAATTGATGGCCCTATCTTAGAATGGAGGTTAACGTGGGAGTTGAAATTATTGACATGGTTCAGTTGGCGCACCAGGAGAAACGCCGGAAAGTGGTTTTCAATACGCCGCGCTTTCATGCATGGGTCCATTACTACCCCAACCCTGGCGAGAGGGACGACATGCATTGCCACAACGCGGACCAAACATTTTATGTTATCGCCGGTGAATGCACGATGCATTTCCCTGACGGCGGAAAAGCTGTCATGAGGCCCGGGACGGTCGCCACGATTACCGGTGGATCTTTCTATCAACTGGAAAATAGCGGCGACGGGCCCATGATAATGATGGGCAATCGCTCGGGACCGTCCGAAGCGATTCAGCACATCAACTACGAGCTTCGAAAAGACATTAAGAAACTCAGCAAGGAGGAACTGGAGCGCGCTAATATTCCTCATGCTGCAATGCAAACGCGGGATTGAATAATCCCCGCTCAATTTACGTCCCGGAGGTGGTGCCATGAAACAAACGGCAATGACTCCGTTTGCACTCCTTTTGGCCTTGATTCCGGGTTTGTTGTGGGCCCAGACTGATTTTTATAAGGACAAACTGATTATTCTCATCCAGGACAGCACACCGGGTGGAGTGGGCCAGCTCCGGACTCAGGCATTGATTCCTGTTCTACAGAAACACATTCCGGGCGAACCGAAGATCGTAGTCCAATTCATGCCCGGCGCCGGCGGCAGAAACGCCGCTAATCATCTTTACAATAACGTGGCTCGCGATGGGTTAACTATTGGGCGAGTGAGCAGTGGACTGGTGACTTCTGCCATTCTTGGTCTCCCCGGAGTTCAATACGACATTAATAAATTCATCTATCTGGGCTCAGGTCACAACGAGGTAAACAATGTCTTTTTCTCCAGGAGTCAACTCGGCTTGGATAACCTGAACAAATTGAAAGCGGCTACAGGGTTGAGGATCGGCGGGCAATCCGTCGGGCACTCGAACTACGTGATCGCCAGGCTGTTTGCGTGGCTGCTGGATCTTAAAGAGCCCAGATTTGTGGTGGGCTTTTCCGGAGCGGAAATGGATGCGGCTCTCTTGGGGGGCGAGTTGGACGCCCGTGCGAACAGTGCAGAAACCGTGGTTCAGCGCACTCCTCAATTCATCAATGAGCGGCTGATGAACTTCCATGGGGTGGCTGAAATTCCGCATGGATATCGCTATCAGCATCCCGCCTTTCGCGAGCTCCCGGCACTGCATACTTTCGGCAAGACTGACAAGGAGAAAAGAGTATTGGAAATGTTCGCTGCCTTTGGGCGGTTCAGCCAGGCTTTCATCCTTCCCCCGGGAACTCCGAATGACCGGGTGAAGATTTTAAAGGAAGCTTTCCGGAAGTCGTGGAAGGACCCTCAATTTCTGGAAAATTGGAAAAAGATGACTCGTGCAGATGCTTCGCCTCTTATGCCTGAGGAGTTGGAGGAGCTGGTGAAAAATATTCCAAGAGACCCAGAAGACGTCAAGCTTTACAACAGCATTGCGGGAGCTGAGCCTTTGCCGAAGCGATAAAGCCGGCATGAATAGTTACAATCGGTGGCAACTGAGTGCGTAATTAATTCCGTGAAGATTAGCCACCCTCCTATGTAGGGCCAGATAAATTGAGGAGGTATGAATATGCCTAAGATCCGTCATATTGCTATCGCGAGCGCAAACCGGGAAAAGCTGGCGGAATTCTATAAACAAGCTTTCGGGATGAAACAGGTCCAAGGCGAGGGAGGTGCTATTTACCTCTCCGATGGTTCTATCAATCTCGCCTTGAACCCCGTATACGCAGGCCGAGAAGCCGGCCTTTATCATCTTGGTTTCGAAGTTGACGATCTCGAGAACTTGAAGAAAAAACTCAAGGATGCCGGTGCAAGCAGCGAAGTCCAGAGACGCCCCCGCAACCGCGAAGCCGAGTATCGGGTGCTCGATCCCGACGGCAATCCCATCGATCTCTCGACCCACGGTTGGCCGACGTAGGTCGGAACATAGCTGAAGTACAGTTAGGAGATACTCGAATGCCTAGAATACGCCATCTCGCCATCGTGAGTCCCAATCGCGAGCGTCTGGTCAAGTTCTACACTGATGCCTTTGATTTGAGAGTCATCTACGGCCGCCCCACGAGCACGCATCTCTCGGACGGCGACTTCAATCTCGCGATTGTCGATCAAGGCCCTGATATGAAGGCCGGACTGTACGTGCTTGGATTCGACGTAGACGACCTTCAGGATTTGCAAGGAACGCTGAGGAAAGCCGGGGCATCCTCCGATCCCGCGCCGATGCCAAAAGATCACGACGCGGAATACAGGGCCCTTGATCCGGACGGCAACCGCCTGGATCTCGCGGTACACGGCTGGTGCGTTGTGTAGTTGCTCACAAGGATCAGGTTTTCGGGCATTACTTGCGCAGTCAAGGAGCTCCAGCCTTCACCGCGAAAGAAACTAACCTGCAACAGCTTTGAATTGCTTTTAAGAACCGGATTCTTATTAAACGCCTGGAGAAAGTAATCGTCATGCGTTCAGTCAAATCGTCCGCGAAAGGATGGAATCCTGCGGCAGCGCTCCTGGCCGTGGTGATCGTTATCCTCGTGCAGTCGCTCGCGCTGGGAGCTGACTGGATTCAGGAGCCAGTTCAGCCGCGGATCGACGAGGAATTCGCGAAGCAGCAAAAAATTTACGGCAGACGCGGGCCCGGCAGCTACACCACGAACCGAGGGCTGGGGCACTATGCTGAGCTTCTTCCCAGCGGCTTCTGTGACGCGCTCGGCAGGCTGGGCAGCTCAGACCGGTGGCTGGATATCGGAGCGGGACAGGGGCAGGCCATATTGGACTACTACGCACCGCAAGAGGATGCGGCGCCGGCTGCAAAGTGCGGCGGGTCCGGCGCCAAGGCGAGCGCGGTCGCGATCTCCATCGAGGACCGTCGGACGGAGAAGTGGAAACAGCAGGCCGCGATTCTTGGCGATAACCGTATGCGCTACCTCGCGGGCAAGCGTCTACGCCAATATTCGCCCGAGGAGCTTGGAAAATTCCAGATCATCACCGATGTGTACGGCGGCTTCACCTATACTGAAAAATTATCCCAGTTCTTGGAGACAGTGCTGAACTTGCTGGACATCGGCGGCGCCTTCTACACAGTACTGTCGAGCGTGCATCTAGAGAATGGCAAGAACAAACTCGGCACCTGGTATCGCACCGAGCTGGTGGATGCACTGAGCCGGCCGGTAACCGTCTGCTCCTGGCTGAAGCGGACCACCTGTACAAGCGTAATCTGCGAGTCGCAGAGCGAGTGGGCCGAGCCTAGCGAGTTGATAAAGATTCGGAAAGTTTGCAGCGGCGTATCGGTCCCACGCACGAATCTTGTGGAGTACATGGCGGGGGCTCCTCCCGGCAGGCGATTCCAATTGGAGCCGTAGGTAACAAAACCTGGCGCGCAGTTTGGCAGGCGGAGAAGCATCAGGATTGAGGATCAGTCTTTCAATTCTGGATTTTCGTTAGTCCTTACGGGACTTTCGAATTTAACTTTACGACTTTTGTTCGCGGGCGGGGGCAGTTCAGACCTCGCGCTGCTGTCGGTCGACGTCGAAGTCGGCGGGAGGCTTAGGGCGCCGTTTGCCCCTCAAAATCGCCGCTCGAACAAACTACAACTCCGCCCGCTTACAAAAGCAGATCGTCCGGCGTAGTGTCAGGACGACATTTACACACCCCCGCCGGTGAGAAGGCCGATAGCACCAAAACCGCTAGCCGCCCCTTATGAGAAGCGCGGCTACGCTGAGGCGAAGCGTGAAGCTATTCCTGACGGGAAATCCGGGCGTGGGAAAGACCACCGTCATCCGTGTCATTGCACACCGACTAAAAAGTGTCAGCTGCGCGGGCTTTTACACCGAAGAAATACGGCAGAGTGGAGAAAGAATCGGCTTTCGTATCGTTACTCTCGATGGAGAAGCCGCGACTCTTGCCTCGGTAGGCACTGGTAAGCCTACGGTCGGCAAATATTCCATCCATATCGAAGAATTCGAAAATCTCGTCCTACGTCACGTCGATATGCTGGCGACGCCGGCGGATCTGTACATTGTTGACGAGATCGGGAAGATGGAGCTTTTGTCTGGTCGATTCCGCAATAAAATAATCGAACTCCTCGGCCAACCGATCAACCTCCTCGCGACGCTCAGCAAAAAAGGCGACGGGCTCATCGATCAGATCAGGCGCCGAAGAGACGTGGAGATCATCGAGGTGACGCGCAAGAACCGCGATGAGTTGCCGGACGAGTTACTCCGGAAAATTTACGCGATCAAACCGCAATGAGTGCAAGCTCGCGCTTGGCGGTCTTCGCCGCCGCGACCCTTGAGCGAAGGAGCCATTGAGCGTCTGATCTCCCTTAATTCGAGAGACTTTAAATTGGATAGAAGAATTTGCGTCAAATGACACGGCGATCGGCGGCTCAGAAGGCAGCGTCTATTTTCCCGCTAGTCGCATCCGATGCGCGGGGCGGTAACGCAAAAATGGTTGCCGATAATAGCTTTACTTCAAAGGAGCTGACTATGGCCAAATGGTTTTTCGAACCGGGGCATACGGCGGCGGAGTTTTCCGTGCGGCACATGATGGTGACTTTTGTCCGTGGCCATTTCAAAGATATCCACGGCACGCTTGTTTTCGACCCGGCGGACCCGGGCGCGACTTCCGTCCAGGCCACGATCGAAGCTGCTGGAGTCTGGACAGGTGAAGCGGCGCGCGACGCTCATCTTAAAAGCGAGGACTTTCTCGATGTAGAAAAACATCCCAGGATTACTTTCACGGGGAAGCAGTCCGAACTGGCCGGCGCCGACGAAGCGGTTGTCACGGGCGAGTTGACGATTCGGGGCATCACCCGCACGGTGCCACTGCGCGTCCATTATCTAGGTCAGTGGCAAACCCCGTGGTGGGAAGATGGGGTGGATAAGGGACCGAAGACCAGGGCGGGCTTTGCCGCCACGACCACGATCAATCGCCACGACTTCGGCGTGAGCTGGAACAGCGCTTTAGATAGGGGTGGGGTCGTCGTCGGCAACATAGTTGAGATCACGATCGACGCCGAAGCGATCCTGCAGGAAGGTTGAAGGTGCACAGCAGCAATCAGTTAGTGCTTAAGAATTGGGCAGCGGAACTAATCCCGCTGTGGACCGGTAACTGCTCCATTCCAAGCCGCCCGATCAGTCCCGCTTTTCACTTGCGCGGGATGCAGCTCCCGAGACGTAGGCGCGCAACCGCGACGTTTCTAATTCATCGCTGTAAGAGAAGAAGGCCGATGAAAACAAGGGAGTCTCTTGTTGACACTCGTTGTGCGTGCGGACATTCATTCAGTGTGGAGAACGGAACCTTCGGCAATATGCTCGGCGGAGATTCACATGTCTGATCCTACTGAAGAATTGCGAGAAAAGGTCATGCTTTCATGCCGCATTTTGGCGATGGAAGGCATGGTGGACAGGATTACGGGGCACGTCAGCGCTCGGATTGGCACGGATGAAATGTGGATCCGCTGCAGGAGTCCGGAGGAGGAAGGAGTACGCTACACGACCATCGATGCAATACGAAGGGTAAATTTTGACGGTAAAGGGCCGGACATCGGGGAACATTACCAAGTCCCGTACGAATTGCCGATTCACGGGGAAATCTATAAGAGTCGGCCCACAGTTGATTGTGTCATTCACGCTCATCCCACCGAAGCACTCATTTGCGGGATCACTGAACTGGAATTCCGGCCGATTTTTGGCGCGTTTAATATACCGGCGATGCAAATGGCCCTAGATGGCATTCCGGTGTTCCCCCGCTCGTACCTTGTAACTCGGCCCGACCTCGCGGCTCCGATGATCGAAATCATGGGTGAGAAATCGATCTGTCTAATGAAAGGTCACGGGATTACGGTTATCGGTAAGACGGTAGAAGAAGCCACCATGCGTGCTTTGAACTTCAATATGTTGGCGAAAACTACACTGCAGGTAGCTCAAATCGGTCGTACAGCGCCGAACATTTCACCTGACGATGTCGAAAAACTCCCCGAACTCGGAACAACGTTCAATGATAACTGGACATGGCGTTACTATGTGAGAAAGCTCAAAGAAGAGGATAACGCTCTAACGGATCGCGCGGCAACTCATCGGGTACCGTGGCGAACGGACCGGGATTAACGGCACCTCGTAGCTCTGGCTACGCAGAACTTATGCAAAGAACATTTAGTAGCGCCGAACGTAACGTTGCCGTTGTTCACGCTTAGTCACTCCGCGTGCACAAGCCGAATGGTTCAACAGTAGTATCGTTGGCTGACAAGCGATCACCGATTCGGCGATTAATTGCTCACCCGGGCGTTGCACTTTCATGAACAGAGTCTTGCTTCTCAACTTGCTTGCTCTTGTTTGTTCAGCCCACAGACACTTTTGATTTCAACGCCACAACTTTTCCTGACCGCTCCCGAATTTCAACGGATCTGAAAGATTTCCTTCCACGTTTTCTCGTACTTCGGAAACTCTCTGACATCGTCGATGGTCAGCATGTAAGGCGTCGTAGGCCGGATTTTTTCCAGAGGTTCCACTTTCGGATGAGCAGGAGTTTCACCGGCTTGAGCATAAACCTTCTGTCCTTCTTCACTGACGGCCCAGCGAACCCAGAGTAGCGCGGCGTTTGGATGCGGAGCTCCCTTCATTACCATCGCGGAGCCGCCGACTTCGCCCACACCTTCGGCCAGTAGCGGTTGAATCGGAGCGCCTTTTTTCATGCGCGCAGGAAAATGGTGCGAGTAGCAAGTAAAACAAATGGCCCGCTGACCGGCCACCAGGAACTCGGTTAACTGCGAATGCCCGCGATGAAACTCCACTTGATTGGCGGCGATTTTCTTGAACAGATCGATCGCCTTTTCATCGTTTTTGTATTTTCGTTTGGCAAATCCGACCAGCATCTGGTAATCGCGCGGCTCGCCCATGATGCTATCTTTCCATTTAGGGCTCGCGAGCTCCTCGTAGCTTTTTGGCTCCTCGCCTTTCTTGACCAGATTGGTGTTCCATCCGGCAATGTAGAATTGCATATCGGTGGCGACCCAAACGTCGCCTTTTAACTGGGCCGGATATGCCGCTGCCTCGGGTATCACGACGTGCTCGACGATTTTCAGGTCCAGAATCTGCGGCAAATACGTGAGCGCTCCGCTTATGACGTCGGCAATGACGCGTCCTCCCCTCTGCTCGGCGAGCACTCGCGCGATCAGCTTATCGCTGGTGGCGTCGATATGATCGACGGTCACACCGGGAAAGCGCTTCATGAAGGCAGGCGGAATCACCGACATCGCCCGAGGGGATAACGGCGCATAGAGCGTAATCTTTCCTTCCTTTTTTGCTTTCTCGTAAAGTTGATCGAGGGAATCGGCTGCAGCCGCGAAGACATTACCTGCAAAAGCACCGCAGATAAGGAGAGCCAGGGCGATGGTCGAGATAAAGGTTTCGGATCCGCTCGAGCTCGAGAAATTTGTCTTTTGATTCATTTCACTTCTCCGATCTTCGTCCACGATTCCGAATCAATATCCGGGAACACTTTTCGGTGCTTACGGACGCCGCCGGGAACCGGTCTCTGCAGCTCCTCCATGTAGGAAAACACCGATGATGTCAAACCTTAGGCCAGACACCGAGATCGTGGCCATACGCCGCCAGGACACCGTCGGACGATGCTATGTCTCCGTGATTTCATTTCCGTCCCAGAAAATAACGGCGCCGCGTACCTAGAGAAGCCCGTCGGCAAAGCGGAACAGGACAAATGTTCGAAAGTTTCACGGTGACGATCGACGGGTGAACCTCTGAAACTCATTGGGCCCAACTCGGGCGCGAATGTTGCTGCGAACCAGCGGGTCTCGTCGTAGGCAGCATGCTGATCCTAATCTTCCGGCATCTACACAGTAATCTTCCTGCCAAACGAGATGGTGCAGCGTCGGCCGTGTCCGGAACTGACCGGGCCACGCACACGCGCGAGGCCGGGTATGAGCGCGTTCGCGCTCGAGGACGGCAGCGTCTACGATACCTATTCGGATTCAGGCGCTATCGACGAAACTAGCCGCGCCAGTTGTAGTACAAACTCGCGTAATCCGGTTTGTAACTACCGCCTTGCTTGATGCCGCGCGGAAAGGTTGACGCTGCCGGAAAATCGCCGCCACAATAAATCTCGAGCAGGTTTCCAGAGGGATCGCGAAAATACATCAAAGCTTTCTTGCCATCGCGGGTCCACGGACCCGGGGTCACTACCCCGTGGGATTTGAGCCACTCGATCATCGGCAGGAAATTCTCCGCGTCCGCGTAAAACGCGTAATGCGGATATTCGACATCGCGCCCGGTCGGCACGCCCCCGCGCGTCGACAAGCCGATGATGGCGCCGGCGAGCCGAACCTCGGTGAACGTCTCTGGCTCGCTCGTTGCCATCGGTTCGCCGCCCATTACCTCGATGAAGAAGCGCTTGGACTGTTCGATGTCGCGCACCGGCATGCTGAGGTGACCGAAGGAATGGATGCGCGGCCGCTCGGCGGCATTTCCCACGGCACCGTTCCACTGATACTGGAGCGCTTCCAACGGCAGCGGTCTCCCGCCCTGGCGCGGTCCCAGTGACAACTCGCGAATGTCTTCGTAGCCGCTGTCGCAGTAAAGCTCGAGTAGATTACCCGAAGGATCGCGAAAATAGAGTAGCGCAGTTTTGTAGTTTCGCGTCCAGCTGTACTGAGGCACTCGGCATGCTTCAAACCAGCGGCGGGCCAGCGCAAAGTTCTTTC
>DATACQ010000525.1:0-1619 GCA_036258955.1 Binatia bacterium | reverse complement strand
CCATCGTTCGGCCGCTTTCAACCGAGCCAGGACACTGTAGACAGCGTTCATCGTACGCGGGTTGTTGATGTAATCCGTGGAGATAAACGACGTATCCAAAGTTCCCGGAAGCGATGTGTGAAGCAGCTGATAAACAAAATTTTGTCTATCATTCTCCCAAAAAAGAATACGGTCCACCCAAAAATATTGAGCTCCAGGATTCGAATTCAGATTTTCCCACTTGGGATTTTCGGGATCGGCGGGCGGTTTTACTGGGCTAGGACCCACGTGACAGAAGCCGCAAGACATGCCCACGCGATAAGGGCGCACTAAATTTTTATCACGGTAATAATCGGGGTCGGTGTAAAATCTTTCCGGGTCCCATTTCTTCTGGGCGGCTTCGTCGAAGGCTGGATTGGGGAATAGGCGCAAGCCGACGACGCCCGAAGCATAGCCGTAGTATGATCCCACCGGCAGGTTATTTTTACCGCGCGCGCCGATTTGAACACCGGCATATTTCGTTTCGTTCTCAAATGGGTCGGGAGGGCAATCTTTACTGCGGTTGTCGAGCCACAGGCCAAAACGGTCGGAACGCGGCCCCTGCGGTTTTTCAAAGCAGGGTTCGTTCACCAACCCGAGGTATTTCCACCGGGTGTCGCGACTCAGGTGCTTCGTCTTATCGCCGGGATGGGAGGAGAGAATTTTCAAAAAATCGACCGCGCCGAAACTCTCGCCCACCAGATGATCCCAGAAGCGATCGTTACCGCCGGTCCAGACGATCCAATTGTTGCGCCCTTTGATCTCATTCGTGTTAAGCGCGACCCCGCCGTCCATGTCTTTGAAGTAGTCTTCATCCGCGGCGGCAAAACTATCAGCCTGCCGTCCCGCCCTCAGCGCCTCATCTTGCACCGTGCCAGGCTCGGGATCTTTTTTGCCGCAAGTGGCACACAGCAAACTGGCGAGAAGCACCGCGAACAAGCGAAAGCATCGTCCAAACGACATGAACCAACCTCCAGAAAACTCGAAATGATGCGACGTGCCCGGTGCCGATCGATAATTGCAGTTAAATACCGCAGGTGTCGCCCGCAAGGCAAGAAATTTTTTACTTGAAAGCGCGCGCGGAGCGCACCTCAGTTCGCTTGACAACGTCTTCGGCCGTGCCGTAACGTCGCTGTGTCACGCCGTTTTCACTCGCAACCGTTGAGTGGTTGAAGGGCGGCGAGAATTGCAGTGAGAAAAATGAAAGGAGCTAATCGTGGCTTTTAACATTCTCGAAACCAGCATCGAGGCGGTTCATGCGGCATACCAATCCGGCGAGTTGACCTGCCGGCAACTCGTTCAGATGTATCTCGAACGCATCGAGGCCTATGACAAAAAGGGGCCCGCCCTTAACGCAATTATCACTTTGAATTCAAAAGCTCTCGAAGAAGCGGACCGGCTCGACTCCCACTTTAAGAGATCGGGCCTCAGCGGACCGCTCCACGGCATTCCTGTTGTCGTCAAAGATCAAGCCGATGTTGCGGGCATGCCGACGACCCTTGGCTCGGTCCTGTTCAAAGATCATATCCCCGAGCGCGACTGTTTCTTGGTGTCGAACTTTAAAAAAGCAGGAGCCATTATCCTCGGTAAAACAACGTTGG
>DATACQ010000524.1:0-3193 GCA_036258955.1 Binatia bacterium | reverse complement strand
GCCAGTAAACCACATCCGACTTCATCCGAATGGCAAACACGCCGATCTTCCGGCTAGCACCTTCCATCGTTCCCCAACGCCAATAGCCGTCCGGCCGATCACACGGCATCCAAAGATCCAAGCGCGGGCGGTAAACCGCGTCGCCTTTGAGCAGATCGTCATACGCGTCTTCCAGAGCTGCAAGACAGGCTTTCATGTCAAAGAGCTTTTCCACTTCCTGGTTGTTAATGAGTAACATAGGGTCCTCCTGCTGCTTGCTTATATCAATGCCGGAGATTTGAAAAGACGAAGCGGCCTCGGTCAAGCATAAGGAACACACAGTCGCGGTGAACGATCAAGCCCGCGGCAGCCCGCAAGAATATTTCTTGATTCTCTTTAGAATTCCAAATACTTCCTAAGGAGGATTGACGAGGGTTCAGCCGCAAGGTTAAACATGAGAGGTTAGTTCTGCAGATAGGGGCGGCGCTCGGGTTCAGCAAACCATACGTGAGAGCAAAGCTCTCCTAACAATGAGGAGGGAAGAACGATGACGTTAAGAAGCTTCAGAGAAGTTTTTTTCGGCGCAACTCGCGACTCCTTCAACTCGATAAGAACAATAACGATAGCCTTGGTCGCCGTCGTCATGTTTGCGGCAATAGCAGCGGCGCAAAATTCCGAGACCGACGAGCTTAAACAGCAACCATTTTTTTCAGCCAGGTTATCCGGGTTTAACGAGGTTATTTTTGTTGCCGGACAAGCAGGACCGCCGTTGGTCGCACCTGCTCTCCGGGGTGCGATCTCAACTCCCGCCAAGGGGCGATTCACCGCGATCCTCGACTCTCCGGACGTAATCCAGTACGAGCTTAGCTACGAGGCTCTGGTGGCGCCGGTGACCCAGGCGCACATCCATTTCGGCCAGCGCCATACGGTTGGCGGTATCATCGTCTGGCTTTGCCAGACCGCCGGAACCCAGGCGCCGGAGACAGTGCGTTCTTTAACGCCGCTTTGTCCCTCAGAAGGAACGGTGACTGGAACGATCACTCCTGCACAGGTTCTTGCCCAAGACGCTCAGGGATTTGCAGCCGGCGACTTTGACGAGCTGGTTCGCGCGATCCGCAATCGAGCGGCTTACGCCAACGTCCACACCGAAAAATTTACCGCTGGGGAAATCCGTGGTCAGATTAGGAGCAATCGGAGTCGAGACAATTAGTTGTGAGAAGATTGTAAAATCGGAGCGCCGAACCGCGTGAAAAGCCCCGCCTGGCGGGGCTTTTCAGTTTTAGGCACTCGCAGACGCTGCAGCCCTGTCGCGAGCGCTACCTGGTAGTAACCCGCTCCGTCTTGTTAACGGGACTGAACTTATGAGAGGACAGTAGATATCTAATGACTGGCCTATTGCTCAAGAGACCGAGCCTGCAGTGGATTTCTTCTGAATACGAATCGAAAGGAAAATCTTAGCATGGTGATTCGCATCGCATCGGCCGTTCTAACAGTGGCTGGACTACTCGCGTTGATCTCGGGAATCCTGTTCTGGACCGGGACCGCTGTGAATTTCATAGCGTTGCACATGCTTCTCGGATTCTTAACCGTAGGCACACTCTGGGTAATTGGATTGGCGCAGGCCTTCGCTCAGCATGGCAGTTGGGTTATCGCGGCCTGCGCGCTGATCGTGGGCGCGTTCATGATCATCCTCGGCATGATGCAGTCATCGCTTTTGCCCGGCGAGTATCACTGGATCATACAAACCATTCACTTGGCACTTGGGATCCTGACAATCGGTGCAGGCCACATGGCCGCTGCGCGCTATCGAAAAGCCTCCGTTCGCGAACAGTCAACGCCCCCACGTCATTAAAGAGAATGCGTTACAGGCTGCTCAAAAAGACTCAGAAGCGAGGCGCGCGACAAATCGACGAGCGGAGGCGTACTCGCTCAGTACGTTGACGCGAGGCGATTGAAGCGCAACGAAGCTTATGAGGCTTTTTCAGCAGCGTGCTAGATCGGCCACTGCTCTAATCTGTACGCCTGCTCCCAGAACATGAACTCGTATCGGCTGCTAAGGATAAAATGATCGACCAGGAGTTTCTTTTCTCCCTGTTTCGCCCGGGAGCCCAGTATGTCCATTAATTGGATTTGCTCCCGGACCGGCTTCCAGAACTCTTCGGAGGCATAAACTTCGATCCATTCCCGATAGATCTTCGGCTTGCCTGGCGCTCCTTTTTTCAGGCGCCGGCCGGCTTCCCCATAGATCCAGTAGCAAGGAAGGACAGCCGCGACGATCTCGCTGAGACTGCCTTTACGAGCAACAGACTGTAAATGGCCGCTATATGCCTGCGTAATCGGTCCCTTCCGCACCGCATCCAACTGCTGGCGCGAAAATCCCAGCGTTTTGCCGAAGCTCGCGTGAAAACTACGCTCAACTTCAACCGCCCCTAATGCATGGCGGGCAAACAGTTCGAGCGTTGCGAGATCGGCCGACTTGGCCGCGCCGAGACAGAGAACTTGGGCGAAGTCCAGCAAATACACATAATCCTGCAGCATGAAATAGGTAAACCGATCCATCGGCAAGGTTCCGGCGTGCAATTCACGCAGAAACGGGTGACTCTCAATCGCTTGCCAGATTGGCTCGCTGCGACGTCTTAATACCGCGCTGAATTTTTCTGCCATTGGCCAGGGTTAGCGGAAAACTCGCTGCAAGAAAAGGGGATGCTTCACTCGAACGATGCACGGATGCGCACATTGCTGAGCCGACCGGCAAATCAGCTGGGCGGCTGGCGGGCGCTACCAGAGCGCATTTGCCGCAACAGAACTCAACTCGATGATTGACTTACCTTAGGAGTTGTCGAGCTTTTAAACGCGTTGATGATCGTTTTAGTGATTGCTTCTGGCGACTTGTCAGTCGTATTCACAACCAGGTCGGCTTGAGCATAGTGAGGCGTTCTGCGGACCAGAATCGCCTTCAGCTGCTTACGGACATCCGGATGCGCGCTCAGACGCCGTCTGTCTTTTCCGGTCTGAACGCGATCGATCAACGTCTCGGGCGCGGCCTGAAGCCAAACCATGAAAGTATGCAGCTTCAGACGAAGCAGGCTGTTCGGATTCATCACCAGTCCGCCGCCGGCGGCGATCACCCCCGGGGCTTTCTTCAGTACGCGCTCCAGGATCCTTTCTTCGACCGCACGGTAATAATTCTCCCCTTCCAGATCAAAAATCTCGC
>DATACQ010000523.1:0-4668 GCA_036258955.1 Binatia bacterium | reverse complement strand
TCTAGCTTAACTGCCAAATATCGATCTTAGCTGCTTTGCATATTCTCCGAGCTTCTCTGCCAGTGCCGGGCTCACCGGAGCGATCTTGACTTGCTTGATCAGATCGGCTTGGTCCGCAGCCAGATCCGCGCGCGCGACAAGCCGGCCGGGGGTGCGCATCAACTTCTGACCCTCCCGCGACAAGGCGAAATCTACGAACAGTTTAGCGGCGTTTGGGTGCGCGGCTTGCGACGAGACGCCAATGCCGACCATAATCGCAGGTGCGGGGCCGACAGCTGTCCAGTCAATGGGAGCGCCCCGTTCTTTCATCCGTTCTACCGAAGCGATCGGAATGTTGACGTCCATCAGACCTTCGCCGGCGGAGACAAGCTGCGCCAACAGCTCGTGGCCCTCGCGCACGCTCGGTTGTTGCGCGGCAAGATCGCGCATGTATCTGAGGCCGCGTTCCTGTCCCATGATTTGCAGCATGCCGGCAAACCAGTCCGCCTTGGTTCCCTCGATCATCAGTTTTCCCTTCCATTTGGGATCGAGGAGGTCCTCATACCGTCTGGGCACTGTTTGCCGAGGAACGAGTTTTGTGTTGTAGCCGACAACGTAAGGATTGTAATAGACGGTTGTCCAGTATCCTTCCTCCTTGAACTCGCTCGAATACTGCGCGTTCGCCCGTGGGATGTATTGCGCCAGCACGCCGCCACGGTTGAACAGATGCATGCTGAATTCGACGGTCTGGATGACATCGGCGGGCAGTTTCTTTGCGCGGTATTCGGTCATTACTTTGGTGAGCAGTTTCTCACTGCCGGTGCGGTTCAGCTTGACTTTCATGAACGGATAACGTTTCTCGAATTCGGATATAACGGCGTTGGCTTCGCTTAGGTTCATGGACGCGTAATAAACCACCTCGCCCTCACGTTTGGCGGCGTCCAGAACGGCGTCACCGGTCGCCGCGGACGTTAGCGGCGCGGATGCCGCTAACAGCATTGAAGCGGTAAGGAAAGCGACAGCCGTGTTAGTGAAGCGGTAAATCTTCACGTCTCAAATTCTCCATTCGTCGTCAGTGCCCAAGTGAATCGATAAAGCCATTATCGTCCAGCTCACGCACGAAGCGGGCGTCGACGAACTGGCGTGCATCGGCGTTTTTGGCTTGCGGTAATTCCTTGCTCATGAAATCGATAAGCGTTTGCAGTGCGACGACAACCGGATAAGGAGCGCGCGGCATGCCCGGTTGCGTTAGATCGTAAGTTGCTTCCGCGACGGTGCAGTCGCCAATGCCGCTATACTCGGCTTGAACCGCTACAGTGAATTCCCGGTCGGTTCGATAGCGGTGCATGCCTTCCACGTATGCCTTAATAAATTGGCGCGTGATCTCGGGATTGTTTGCGACGTACTCACGGCGCGCGGCGATGCCGCCAAGCGCATAGTTCAAACCGTACTCGGCAAAATCGACGAGGTACCTGCAACCTTGGCGCTCAGCGTAAATCGACTCCGGCGGCGTGCCTACAATGCAATCAATTGTGCCGCTGAGCAGAGCTTGGAGCTCCTCATCGCCGCCGCTGGCCAAGGGTTTTCGCCTAAGTCCGTCGATGCCGGCGGCTGCCAGTTTCTCGATCGCGAAATCTACCAGGGCGTCGTTGAGGCCGCCGTCGCCGACAAAGCCGATGGTTTTTCCGGCGAGTTCTTCCCGGCGCTCAATCCCAGGGCGGCCCAGGATGAATTGTTGATTGATGCCCCCGGTGAGAAAGACAACATCCGCTTCGCCCTTGAGGTTTGCACGCAAGGGGGCCGGCGCTGCCATGTTGCCGAAGTGGATTTCACCGGACATGAGGCCGCGCACGACACCTTTGGCCCCGCCCATGATGCGCGGCCGGTCGACGTGTAACCCGTTTTTCTCGAACAATCCGGCTTTCCAGGTGACCATCATTGGCCCGGCTCCCTGGCCGATCGTGGCAAAACCCGCATTGATTTTGATCAGATCCGGCATTCCGGTTTGTCTCCTCTAACGCATCATTCCTATCATGGAGCCGCAACTGGAAGTCAAGTTTGCAACAAGCTTACGACGGACGCTACACGGACGCTAAACTTCGTTGACACATTCTTGGCGCGGGCGTATGATCAAATTCCGTAACGCGCTTGCCACAAGCTCGTTGCGGTTTTTTGTTTCTGGGCACGATCTAATTTTTTCTTCCTGTCGTGAACGGGCTCATTTCCTCAATTGTGACTCCATGAGTGTGGTGGCAATCATCCCGGCGCGTTACGGCTCCACTCGACTGCCGGGAAAGCCGTTAGCTATGATCGGCGACAAACCGATGATTCAACATGTTTATGAAAACGCCGCCAGGACTCGAACTCTCGATCGTGTGATTGTCGCCACCGACGACGCGCGCGTGGCAACGACCGTGCACGCCTTCGGCGGTGAGGTGGTTATGACATCGAAACGGCACAGGAGCGGGAGCGATCGTTTGGCGGAAGTGGCGCGCAAGCTCAGAGCCGATTGGCTCGTGAACGTGCAAGGAGACCTGCCGTTTATCGATCCCGAAATAATAACGCGTGCGCTGCGGCCGCTACGCCGCGATCGATCCATTCCCATGGGTACGGTGTGCTCGCCGATTTACGAGGAAAAGGAATGGCGCAATCCTAACACGGTTAAAGTTATCAAGGACGCAAAAGGCTTCGCGATTTACTTTTCACGGGCCCCCATTCCCTATCCCCGCAATACAAGCGGCGCGGGTACGAAAATATGGGGATGGCGGCATCTCGGTCTGTACGTCTACCGCCGAGAGTTTCTTTTGAAGTTCGCGGGCCTGCGCCCGACGGTGTTGGAACGAATCGAGAGCTTGGAGCAGCTGCGGGCCCTTTATCACGGCTACCGGATCATCGTTGCCGATGTCGATGAGCGCTCCGTCGAGGTCGACACGCCGGCGGATCTGGATCGCGCACAACGCTATTATAAGCGCCTGAAAGGACACTATGGCGACAAAAACTAAATTCATTTTCGTCACCGGCGGTGTGGTCTCATCGCTTGGCAAGGGACTGGCTGCCGCGTCGATTGGGGCACTGCTGGAGAGCAGAGGCCTAAAAGTCACGATGTTGAAAATGGATCCGTACATCAATGTCGATCCCGGCACCATGAGCCCCTTTCAGCATGGTGAAGTTTTTGTCACCGATGATGGCGCTGAAACCGATCTCGATCTTGGCCACTACGAGCGCTACGTTTCGACGTCCATGGGGCGAAAAAACAATTGCACCACCGGACAAGTTTATGAAACGGTCATCGCTAAAGAACGGCGCGGCGATTACCTGGGCGGAACCGTCCAGGTGATTCCGCACATCACCGACGAAATCAAGAGGCGCATATTTGCCGCGGCCGATGGCTATGACATTGCTATCGGCGAGGTAGGCGGCACGGTCGGGGATATCGAAGGGTTGCCGTTCCTGGAAGCCGTGCGGCAAGTTGCATGGGATCTGGGCCGGGAAAACGTCCTATATATTCATTTGACTCTGGTTCCATATATAGCCGCCGGCGGCGAATTGAAGACCAAACCGACCCAGCACAGCGTGAAGGAACTCACCGGACTCGGCATCCAGCCCGACGTCCTCCTCTGCCGCACCGATCGTTTGTTGGACAAAAAAATCAAAACCAAGATCGCGCACTTTTGTAACGTCGCGGAAAACGCAGTGATCACGGCCAAAGACGTGGAGTGGATCTACGAAGTGCCGCTGGTCTTTCATGAGGAAGGATTGGACGAGCGCATCGTTGAAAAGCTCAATATCTGGACCGGGGCGCCTCATCTCGAGAAGTGGCAGAAAGTTGTTGATGTTCTGAAGAATCCCAAAGACTCGGTGCGCATTGCCGTTGTGGGGAAGTACATGAGTTTGAAGGAGTCCTACAAGAGTTTGTTGGAAGCGCTGGTGCACGGCGGGATCGCCAACGACTCGAGGGTGGAGCTCGACTGCATCGAGGCGGAGAGAATCGAGGAGGAGGGCGCGGAAGCGCTGCTCAAGCAGGCGGACGGAATTCTCATTCCGGGCGGTTTCGGCGATCGCGGCAGCGAAGGGAAAATTGCTGCGGTTCGTTACGCGCGCGAAAAGCGCGTGCCGTTTTTCGGTATTTGTCTGGGCATGCAAATGGCGGTAGCCGAGTTCGCGCGCAACGTCTGCGGTTTAGAACGCGCCAATTCCACCGAGTTTGATCTGCAAACGCGCTACCCGGTGATCCACCTGATGGAGGAACAGAAAGCGATCGATAGCAAAGGCGGCACGATGCGTTTGGGAGCATACCCTTGCGTGCTGCAAGGCGAGAGCGTCGCGGCAAAATTGTATGGTCAGGAAAGGATCTCCGAGCGGCACCGCCACCGCTACGAGTTCAATAATAGCTACCGCGGCGAGTTTGCCGCCAAAGGCCTAGTTGCAAGCGGCCTTTCACCCGATGGCAGTCTGGTCGAAATCGTGGAGCTTAGAGGCCACCCGTGGTTTCTCGGTTGCCAGTTCCATCCTGAATTCAAATCACGGCCCATGGATAGTCATCCGCTCTTCCGGGGCTTTGTGGAAGCGGCGCTGCAGAATCGGCGAGCGGTTCGGGAACTGCCGCGCATGAAAGTTGTCGCTAGTTGATGGGCTCGGCCAGATGCTCACGAAGCTAGTTCAGATCGCCGACGGCGACATCGGCGATCT
>DATACQ010000522.1:0-3446 GCA_036258955.1 Binatia bacterium | reverse complement strand
ACCCCCGCGGATCCTCTTCTGCGCTTCTCACTGCTTACTGCTCATTGCTCACCGTGTTTGGTCGGGGCGAGAAGATTTGAACTTCCGACCCCCTGCGCCCAAGGCAGGTGCGCTACCAGGCTGCGCTACGCCCCGTGACATAAACGTGAACCTCGTCATTCTACATGCGAAGCTCATGAAATCAAGGTTTTAACTCAGATTAACCATGGCCGGAAGCAACTCCGCCAGCTTTTTCAGCGCTTTGCCGCGATGGCTCACCGTCGCCTTGATTTCTCGGCCGATTTCGCCGAAGGTCTTGCCAAGAGGCGGATAGAAAAACAACGGATCATAGCCGAAACCGTTTACCCCTTTCGGTTGGAAAGTAATGCGCCCTTCGCACGATTCTCGGATCGTCCAGATCTGCATCGCTCCTGTTCTGGGATCGCACAGAGCCAGCGCGCAAACGAACCGCGCAGTGCGTTGAGATTCCGGAACCGCCCGCATCGCGGCAAGCAGTTTTTCGTTGTTCTTCCTGTCATCGGCCGGTTCACCGGCGTAACGGGCGGAATAAATTCCCGGCGCGCCGTCAAGCGCATCCACTTCAAGGCCTGAATCATCCGCCAGAGTAAGCAGGCCGGAGGCTTCGGCGAATACCCGGGCCTTTTTTTGTGCGTTCTCTTCGAAGGTCGCCCCATCCTCGAGGACCGCCGGATGATTTTTAAAATTCCGCAACGAAACTATTCTCAGGGACAATGGCCTGAGATAGGCCTCGACCTCTGCAAACTTGCCGGGATTAGTGGTGGCAACTAAAAGCTGGACCACGGTTGTCACCTAAGCACGTACGAGTGTACGTTACGCAAGCGAAGCGATTACTTTTTTTTGCGCCTTGATCAACTCTTTGATTCCTTGCTGGGCAATCTCGGACATGCGCTCCATCTGTCGCCTAGTAAACGGCGCCGTCTCGGCGGTACCCTGCACCTCGATGAATCTACCAGAGCCGGTCATAACGAAGTTCATATCGACTTCCGCTTTGCTGTCCTCCTCATAGCAAAGGTCCAAAAGAACCTTTCCGTCCACCATACCGATGCTAACCGCTGCCACCGCATCTTTGATAGGATTACTGCTGACGATGCCGCGCTCGAGCCAACGCCGTACGGCTTCTGTTAACGCGACGTAGGCGCCCGTAATGGAAGCGGTGCGGGTGCCGCCATCGGCTTGAATCACATCGCAGTCGATCCAGACGCTGCGCTCACCGAGGCTTTTAAGATCTGCGACAGCGCGCAGGCTACGGCCGATAAGCCTTTGAATTTCGTGAGTCCGCCCGCCGATCTTCCCGCGAGCCGACTCCCGCCCGATGCGCACCTGTGATGACCCTGGTAGCATGCCGTACTCTGCCGTGATCCAGCCTTTGCCGCTGTTGCGGAGAAACGGCGGGACCCGGTCTTCCAGCTTGGCAGTGCAGATCACTTTCGTATCGCCCATTTCGATCAACACCGAGCCGTCGGCGGTCTTAATGTAACCTGCCGTAATAGAGAGCGGCCTCAGTTGATTCGGCTTTCGCCCGTCACTTCTCATCTTGTTAATCACCGCTCAGGTCGTTCAAGCCGTTCAACCAGTTCAAGTCGTTGAAAAGCTCGAAGGTTCAAGAGGGTTCCGGCAGTGAGCGACTGATCCGACGGCTTGAACGGTTTCAACTGCTTGAACGATTTGAACCCGTCTAGTTCAATTAGCTGTTCAGATGGAAGACCACCATTTTCAACTCGGACATTTCTTCCACCGCATACTTCGGTCCCTCTTTGCCGAAACCGGAATCCTTGAGGCCGCCGTAAGGCATCAAATCAACCCGCCATTGCGATCCCCAGTTGACATGAAGATTTCCCGCTTCCGCTTCGCGCGCGAACTTCATGGCCCATTCGATATTTTCCGTAAAGATTCCGGCCGCAAGGCCGTAAACACTGTCATTCGCCAAGGCGATGGCCTCTTCGATCGTATCAAACGGCGTCACGGCCACCGCCGGGCCGAACAACTCGTCGCGTGAAATGCGCATCTCGGGATCCACGTCCGCCACAACCGCCGGCAAATAAATCGCGCCGCGCCGGCCGCCACCCGCCACCAGTCGCGCGCCACCACTCACCGCTTCGTTAATCCACTCGTCAACGCGCACCGCTTCGCTCTCCTTCACCATCGGTCCCACTTTCGATTTCTCGTCCAATTGGTTTCCGGTCGCGAGCGCCTCTACTTTTGGCTTCAAGGCACCGAGTAAATCAGCGTAGATTTTTTTCGCGGTCAACACGCGCTGCGTAGAAATGCAGGTCTGCCCCGCATTGCCGTAGCCGGTAGTTGCGAGAATGCTCGCAACTTTCTCGAGATCTGCGTCGGGCATGACGATCACGGGGCTATTGGAACCTAGTTCCATAGTCACTTTCTTGATCCCCGCCGTGCGGCAAATTCGTTCGCCGATCTCGCGGCTGCCGGTAAAGGTAACTTTGCGCACCCGCCGGTCAGCAACGAGCGCATCGCCGATCTCACCGCCTGATCCGGTGAGACATTGAATGCCTTAGGGAGGCAGGCCCGATTCAAGCAGAATTTCGGTGAGCTTCAGAGCGGAGAGCGGCGTGTCCGAAGCCGGTTTGACGATCACCGTGTTCCCCGCTGCCAGCGCCGGACCGACTTTGTGACACACGAGGTTGAGCGGGAAATTAAAAGGCGCGATCGCGGCGACGACGCCGCAAGGCACCCGTAATGTGAAACCCAGTTTCTTATTGCCCGTCGGATCAGCGTCCAACGGGACGGTCTCTCCATGCAGCCGTTTCGCCTCCTCTGCAGACCCCATCATCGTCTCGACGGCACGGCTTGCTTCGCCGCGACCTTCTGCAATGATCTTTCCTTCTTCTTTGGAGATGGTCTGACCCAGTTCTTCGTTGCGCGCCGCCATAAGATCGGCGGCTTTGCGCAGAATCTTCCATCGTTCATAAGCGCTCAACTTTCGCATAACCTTGGCGCCCCGTTCGGCAAAAGCCAATGCTTTTTCCAGGTCAGCCGCATCCGCCCGCGGCACTGTTTCAAGCACCGAGTTATCAAAAGGATTGCGAACCTCGATCTTCTGAGATTTCTCGATCCAATTTCCCGCGATAAAATTCTTCATAATGACGACCTCCTGACAGAATCGAACCAAGCGCCCTGGACCGTGCCTCCCACCTCAAGGATCACACAATCCCCTAATTTGTTTTATCGCATAACGCCAGACTGTTTGAGAATGTCATCTGAGCCAAGAATCTCGTTTCGTAAGCCTTGAAATGCGAGATGCTTCGCTTTGCTCAGCATGACAACAGTGAGGCTTAGTCGCTTTTCAAGGATCTAGAGGCATAAGAGAGAAATAAATCGAACTCCGAATAATCGAATCCGAAACAACTCGAAGAATTTACAAGAGACCCTAATCCGAGGAAATTTGTTTGGAATTTTACATC
>DATACQ010000521.1:0-4793 GCA_036258955.1 Binatia bacterium | reverse complement strand
TGGGCGAAAATTGCCCGATCTGCAAGAACTTTGAAGCGTAGGCACTGAGGCTTATTCGAAGCTCACGGCGCCCCCGCGCCGACGGCGCGACTCCGAAGGAATTGGCGGGAATGGTGCGAGGAAGGGGATTTGAACCCCTACGCCCTTTCGGGCACTAGCCCCTCAAACTAGCGCGTCTGCCGGTTCCGCCATCCTCGCATTGGAAGTCAACTAGCGACTCTGGGTTTTCTCGGGTGGATTCGCCTGAGAGGGTGCCGCAGGCTGTGCCGGCGCGGCGGGCGGCGTCACCGGCGCTGCCTCCTGTTTGGTTCCGGTCGAGGCTCCGGGAGCACTGCTCCCGGACTGGCTGTCAAATATCGTGGCCGAGGGTTTTCGCCCCGCAAAATATCCGAGCGTTAAGGATGTGATCATGAACACGATGGCCATGCCGGTTGTTAGTCTGCTCAGAAAATTCCCGGCGCCGCTGCTGCCAAAGATCGTTGAACTGGAACCGCCAAACACCGCGCCCACTTCGGCGCCTTTGCCGGTCTGTAACAGAACAACGAGGATTAACCCGATGCAAACGATCACGTGAATTATCGTCACGACGATGATCATAGAATCATCAACCCTTATCCAAACAGCGAACGATTGGCAAAAACGTTTCCGATTTCAAGCTCGCGCCTCCTACCAACAGACCGTTGACTTCGGGAGTCTCAAGTATCTCAGCGGCGTTACCCGGATTAACGCTGCCGCCGTACAAAATCCGCGCCGCATTTCCTTCCCGCTCGTCGAAGGTTTTTGTGAGAAACTTCCGAATCCGTTCGTGTACGCGGCTGATCTGCTCTGAGGTGGCGTTGTGTCCAGTGCCAATGGCCCACACCGGTTCGTAGGCGATTTCGACGTTTGGTATAACACTTTTGGCTAAACCCTTCAACGCAATGCGGAGTTGGCGTGCAATGATGACTGCCGTGCGTCCGGCTTGCCGCTCTGCCAACGTCTCGCCGACGCACAGGATCGGCCGGAGCTGGTTACGCAGTACGGCACGGAGCTTGTCGGCTATAACCCGCTCGCTTTCACCGAAGATATGGCGGCGTTCCGAGTGGCCAAGGATGACGAAATCGCAGCCGAGATCTGCAAGCATGGGAGGAGTAACTTCTCCGGTAAACGCGCCCTTATCTTCCCAGTGGCAGTTCTGCGCCGCCAGTTTGATGCCGCTCTTCTGGATTGCGCGTTTAACTTCCCCGAGACCTGTATAGGGCGGCGCCAGGGCGATTTCGACTGATGGGGGGCTGCGCATGATTCCGCGCGCAATTGCGCGCGCCAACTCGCGACACTCGGCCTGGAGCCCGTTAGCTTTCCAATTGCCAACGACCAGGGGAATTGTCATGCGTCAGTCTCGAGCGCTTCGATTCCGGGCAGTTTTTTCCCTTCGAGAAATTCTAAGGTCGCGCCGCCGCCGGTCGACAGATGGCTGAGCGCCTCGCCAACGCCAGCCGCGCTTACTGCAGCCACGGTATCGCCCCCGGCGATAATGCTCACGCAGCTCGATCGGATCTCAGCCAATTTGAGAGCCAGCGCCCGAGTTCCCTGATCATAGGGTGGAACTTCGAAAAGTCCGACGGGGCCGTTCCATAAAACCATTCGGGCTTTGTGAATTTCGTCAGTGAACAACTGCAAACTCTTTGGACCGATGTCGAGGCCCATCCTTTCGGGTGGAATAGTTTTTCCGCACACCAAAGCATTGCTTTTTTGCGCATCGCCCGTGACATGATCGAGCGGCAGTAACATCGTCGTGTGTTGCGCCGCCGCCTCGTGGATGAGTTCCATCGCCAACTGCAGCTTGTCCTCTTCAACGAGGGACCTGCCGACAGCGATGCCCTTGGATTTGAGAAACGTATAAGCCATGCCTCCGCCGACCAGGAGTGTGCTCACTTTTGGTAATAGATTGCGAATCACGCCAATTTTGTCGGAGACCTTTGCGCCTCCCAAAATCATTACGAAAGGTTTGTCGGGCTTGGTGAGCACTCGAGAAAGATACTCAAGCTCCTTTTGCATCAGAAGACCGGCGGCTTTATCTTTAAAGAATTCCGCCACGGCCGAAATGGACGCGTGGGCCCGATGGGCAGCGCCGAAGGCATCGTTGACGTAAACGTCGGCTAAAGAAGCCAGCGCTTTCGAGAATGACCGGTCATTAGCTTCTTCTTGCTTGTGGAACCGAAGATTCTCGAGCAAAATGATGCGCTGGGCTGAGTGCCGCGCAAGCCTTTCAACCTCCGGGCCAATGGAATCCGGGGCGAGGAGAACCGGCTCTTTGATGGCCGCTTGGAGATATTCCCGCACGGGCGCGAGGCTGTATTTATCCACCACCTTGCCGTCGGGGCGGCCGAGATGGGACCCGATCACAATTCTTTTGGCGCGCTGCAAAATTCTATTGATAGTGGGCAAGGTGCTATCGATGCGGTGGGGCTCGGTAACTTTGCCATTGCTCAGTGGCACGTTGAAATCAGCGCGCAAGAATGAGATCTTGTTGTCCAACGGCAGCTCTTCGATGCTTCGTATCATCACACCACCTTTATGATCGGGTCCAGTATAATCGGCTAGGAGCGTTTTTGCAGCCCATCCGGATGCTTCTAGACCGCGCCCTCCTTATTAAATGAAATGCGCCGCCGAACGGTCATGTTGCCGAGTCAAGATCGCTTATGCAGCGAAACTTAATTGACTAAATACAAGGGTTATAATACTTTTTCAATTTGCACGTCGGATTCCTGATGTTTTCAATCTGGTCGGTTTATCTGCTCGCTCAAGACTCGCTTTCGGCACCCCAGCAACATGGTATTCTTGATCTCGTACGGGGCTCGGGCCCGCTGGTCCAGTTGGTTCTTTACTCGCTGATCTTGTTTTCCGTCGTGAGTTGGGGAATCATTTTCTATAAATTCAAGCAGATTCGCCGCGCCAATAAGGAATCGGAGAAGTTTATCCAAATTTTTTGGGAGCGACGTAACCTCTCTTCGATCAACGAGGTCAGCCGCAATCTCAAGTCGAGTCCGGTTGCCCAAGTCTTTCAGGCAGGGTTTGAAGAACTGGCACGTCTTTCGCGCGGCAAGAAGGACCAGGCTGTGGCTGGAGAAGCGTTTAGCACCGAGTTGGGTGGCATCGACAATGTTGCGCGTGCGATGAAACGCGCGACCAGCGTGGAAATTACCAAGCTGGAGAAATCTTTGACTTTTCTCGCGACCACGGCGAGCGCGGCACCCTTTGTCGGCCTGTTTGGAACGGTCTGGGGTATCATGAATGCGTTCCGCGGGCTAAGCGTTACGCACTCCTCCAGTATTCAAGCGGTTGCTCCGGGAATCGCCGAAGCATTGATCGCTACCGCAGCGGGATTGGCGGCGGCGATCCCGGCTTTGATGGCGTACAATCATTTCGCCCAGCGCATCAGGGTCCTGGCGGCAGAAATGGACAATTTCTCGCATGAATTTTTGAACATTGCAGAGCGGCATTTCTTTAAATGAGTAGATCACGAGGCCCGCATGGCTTTTGATTCTTCGTCGCAGGGCGGATCGATATCGCAGATCAACGTGACGCCGTTGGTGGATGTCATGCTCGTATTGTTGGTGATTTTCATGGTTACCGCGCCAATCATTCAGCAAGGGGTCCAAGTTAACTTGCCCCAGGCCAAGGCGGGGGCGATCGCCGGTAGCGACGAATTGTTGATCGTCACCATCGCCAAAAACGGCAAGATCTATCTAAACGACAACGAGATGACTCTCGCCGACCTAGGCAAGAAGCTCGAGGCGATTAAGAAGCTGCAGGCTGATAAACAGGTTTATCTGCGGGCGGATCAAGATGTGCGCTATGGGGAAGTGATGCGGACCATTGCCCAGATCAAACAGGCCGGTATCGAGCGTTTGGGCATGGTCACTCGTCCTCCCGGCGAAGGAGGATAACGTTCGATGACCGGAAGTACTGACGCTTCTGGAGTCAAACCCAGCAGACAAGAAGCCCCCGACCCCGCAGCAGAAGAGCGTTTGCCCAAATGGGTGCTCATCTCGCTGCTAGTTCACGGAATTTTGATCGTCCTTCTACTGTCTACCTCGTTTTGGCCCTCCATGCGGCGTGAGCCACCGCCGAGCTACGTGGTGGATTTGGTGGGAGGCGAAAGGATCGGTGGAAAAAATCTTGGCACCACCCTCGTGTCCGAACCTAAAACGAAGACCGTCCGCGCCGAGCCTGCGCCGGCGCCGAAAACGTCCGCCGCCGTTGAACCTGCCGAGCCGCTAGAGAAGAAGCCGGCCAAAGCAGAGAAAGTACCCAAGCCCGAGAAGCTCGAGAAGGTTAAGGCGAAAGTTGCGGACGAAGTCGCGTTGAATAAAGCGAAAACAAGAGCGAAGCAAGAAGAAAAGACGGAAGTCGTCGCCAAGCCAGCGGCAAAGGAAATCAAAGAGGCTGCTGCGTCCGATGAAGACTCGCTTGAGAAGGTTCGCGAGCGCGTCATTCACGCTGCCATTGAACGGGCGCGTAGCCGAGCGGCAACGCCCCAGGCATCGCCGAGCGCCGCCGCGACGACCCAAGCCGACAAAGGTCAACCACTAAGCGCCGGAAGCGGCGAGGGTTTGGGGGCGCAATCGCTTGGCAAAGGCGGAGTCGGCGGAGACGGCGTGCTGAAGAGCGTTGAATACATCAGGTATGTCAACTATATGCAGGCAACCCTCAAGGGAAATTGGGCCTGGGCCGGACCAAAACGGAATCTTAAGGCGTTGGTCCGTTTCGGTGTGAAGGAAAATGGGGAAATAACGGGCGTAAAAATCGTT
>DATACQ010000520.1:0-2762 GCA_036258955.1 Binatia bacterium | reverse complement strand
AACAAGCTCGCCATGAAACATATCAAGACGGCCCAGAAAATTATGGACGAGAATCTGGTGCAGTTGAAGGACAGAGACCTTGCGTATCTTAGTGAGGGCCGGAGAGAATTCAGTGACTATATAACGGATCTTCTTTGGGCGCAGGACTTCGCTCTCTTAAACCGCGAAGAAATGATGGACCGGGTGATGACCGAACTTTCCTATCTGTTTTATAAAGAAAACGGGCACCAGGCAGAAATCGAACTCGAACGAATTAACTGCCACCACAATTTCAGCCAGCGGGAAAATCACTTCAACGAAAATGTTTGGGTAACGAGAAAGGGCGCCATCCAAATGAAAGAAGGGCAGAAGGGGGTTATTCCCGGATCAATGGGAACGCGCTCTTATGTCGTCTCAGGGCTCGAAAATAAAATGGCCTATCATTCGGCACCTCATGGGGCGGGGCGTAGGTTTTCACGGGGCGAAGCTCGGAGACGCTTCACGATGGAGGACTTTGAGAAAGCTATGGCTGGAATAGAATGTCGTCACTCTGCAAAGCTGATTGACGAACTTCCTATGGCTTACAAGGATATTGATGAAGTGATGGAAAACTCAAAAGACCTGGTTAAAGTCGAACACACATTAAGACAGCTCGTAAACGTAAAAGGCGACTAACGACCAAAAAGAACTCGCCAAATACATGTCTAAGCTCACGCGGACGAACGTGAGTGCCCCGGAAGAAGAGTCCGACAAAGTCTAGGCGCACATGGAGCGAATTGCTTCCGATTGAGAGAAAGCGCGTTAGCAAAAAAAACAGACGGCGATCAAATTAGTTTGGGAGGTTATTTTGATTATAGAAGTTACGTACCAGACCGCGGCAGTTGCAGCAAAAAAATATTCTCAGTTGAGGCGTACCGAGTTTTTCGAAACCAATACTATGCCCGAGACTCAGGCTATAATCAAAGAACTCACACGGATGGGTAAAGACTTTGCCGAGAGCACCGTGTTAGTTTCTGAACACCAGAGGGATGATGCTTACACGCTGAAAAGCAAGGGGTTTCGCATAACGCCACTGTAAATTCACTACTGAGAGTTATCGTTTTCAATCGAACGAACATTGTTTTCGAAGTTGTTGTGGATCTCGAAGGCTCCCGGCGCCGAGTTGATGCGGATAGACGGTTCTGTGCTAAACAAATACCGGCCTGGTCAATGCGCGAGCGAGGCGATTGGCGGGGCGGGTCGTTCCGGTAAGTCGCGGGATCATCTCAGACCGGACATTACAGGGACACTCCGGCAAAACGGTTCTTTCGGCCGCATATTTGACCCGGCGCACACGGAACCCAGTTACGGGGTTCCGGGTCCGTGATAACACTTTTTTCGATCAAGAGCTTCGATACCGCGTGCGTCATTGAAAGCGTGCTGACCATTAATTCTTCAAGCGTCAGTCTCTTATTCTGTCTTCTGACTCTGCCATAGTGGCCTCCTAGCCCGGTAAACGCCATTCAATCCCGTATTGCTGTGACTGTCCCGGAGCGGACTGGAAATCGATTCTCGCTGCCGAGCCTAATCGTTCGTTCAACGTTGCGGACGTAGACGTTCTGGAAGAAAATATCTCCGCTTCCGCTTACCGGCAGTCCTCGCCCTGCGACCATAGGCCCCGTATATTGCAGTTCAGAGCGCCACAATCTACGCTCATTATGAGCGTAATGTGCCGGCAAAAGAAGACCGATTGCGGCAGGATATCAAGCGCCTCGCCGATGACATAGGCGAGAGAAATATCTATCGGTACTCACAACTCTGGGCGCAGCGGAGTTCATCGGGGATTCCTTTTTGGAGGCCGGCTATAAACCGTCCCGGCAGGAGTATGAGGCTCGCAATAAGGTCTTTTGGAATATCGAAGCGGAAATCGCGGGGCGGGAGTTTCCGCAGGACGACGTCGTGCCAGCCCGCGGAATCAGCCAGGCCAGATGCGGAAGAGGAGCAGGTCTTGCTGCGACTAGTCGGCGGCCACTGCGCGCGGCAGTGTTCACTGTGGTTAAGAGCCGAGGCGAGGTTTTGCATCGTTCGGATGGACACACTTGGAAACAGGGCTTGTTAGCCATCAAAAACACTGGGGTTTTACCGCGTTAACAGACAAAGTGTCTGGGGGTAAGACACATTCGTATCGCTTCCTGAGGGAAACAAGCACGAGATTACCTCGCGCCGGTCGATCCTAAAGACGTTCAGTTTGCCATCGAGATGGTGCGCGGGTTGTAGCCGTATACCTGCGAATCGGCTGCTCAAGCGGATCTCGACATCGACATCGAACATTTTCCGAACTGCGGCGGTGCCTTGAAGATCATCGCCGCTATCAAGATCCGCCGGTGATCGCCAGAATCCTCACCGATCTTAGCTTACCCACCCGCACCTCTCCGCGTGCGCCCGCGTGTCGAGTGGATCTTTTTCCCAAACGGCCTAAGAGCCAAAACCGGTTGCTAATGCACGCCGACGATGCCGCTCGATCTGAGTTCGAGCGAGCGGCCCGATGAGGAGCATTTTAACGCGCGTCCGACCGCCGTGCCGCCCAAGCCGACCGAGAACGTTTGGGGTTTTAATCAAGCAGAAAGGGAATCAAGGAAAAACGGAATCATGCAGAAAGGGAATTGACAACTCTCCCGGTCCCGCGATATTGCTCCGGTCAGGAAAAAGGGTGGTTTGAATTTCCTATATAGGTATGGAGGACAACGTGCCTAACAGGATCAATCCAATTCCCATTTTAGTGAACTCAACCATCGTTCATCCCC
>DATACQ010000519.1:0-4468 GCA_036258955.1 Binatia bacterium | reverse complement strand
CGGCAATGCGTTTGGCGGTGGTAAAATCCGGCTTATCAATGTTTATATGTAGGAAGCCTTCCTGGCTTACGATGTTTGACGGCACTGCACGCTCGAGCAATACGCCGGCTGTTACCCGTCCCGCCGTTTGATGATTTTTCGTAACCTTAGCACCGGCACCCTGGGCGGTAAATCCGCCACCGAGGCTCACGGGCCCTTGAGCGACGCCGTAAACCTTGCCGTCGGCGCCTTTGATCGGTGTTAGCAACAACACGCCACCGGACAGACTGGTCGCGTCCCCGACCGACGAGATCGTGGCATCCAGCCGAGCGCCGGGTTGCGCAAACGGGGGTATCTCAGCCGTAACGATGACTGCCGCGACATTTTTAACCCTTACATCTTCCGCGCTGACCCGAATATTATAATCTTTCAAAAGATTGGCCAGCGTCTGGATAGTGAACTCCGTATTCTGGCGATCGCCCGTGCCATTAAGCCCCACCACCAGACCATAGCCAAAGAGTTGATTGGAGCGGAAACCCGCTACGCGAGCCAAATCCTTGAGGCGCACGGCATGTGCTTGCGTCGCGAGCAGCGTCATTAAGGCAGCTATGACCAGCAGCCTTAACCGGATCTTTCTTTTCGGCAGCCGGCAATCACGACTGATCCGCAAACGAGGGACACACGCGCGAACAGCCAAGGCCGCACAGAGCCATGATTGAGAGGAAGCAAGCATTTTAAGTCTTTGCTGAGCGGCTCCGCTAGAACGGCCAAACAAAATCGAACAACCACGTACCCCAGCCCGACCGTTGTTTGTCGGCAACGACACCGAGACCGCCGATTGTGATGCTGGCGTCGGCCAGTTGCGTCGATAGCACAACGTTGTCACGGTCGATATCCAGCGGACGGACGATGCCTGTCAGCGTGATGAACTGCTGTTCATGGTTCACGAGCACTTCCCGGGTACCCTGCACAACGAGATTACCATTAGGCAACACCTCCCGGACGACCGCCGTCATTGTGGCTGTGAGCTGTCCGCTACGAGTGGTTGATCCAGCACCCTGGTGACTATTCTGCGCACTCGACGCCAGCAGATCTTCGTCGAGCTTAAACAGGTTGAGAAATTTTCGCTTGCCGAAAAAGGTGCTAACCCCAGCTTTGATAGACGAGTTGCGAGATAAGTCGGTATCGGCGGTGTTACTCGCCTGAGCGCTTTCCACAATGCGCACCGTGATGATGTCACCGACCCGAAGCGCTTTCTTATCGCCGTAAAAGAATACATGATCGTCGGCCGGCCAGAGAGATCCCATTGCCACGGGCCGCCTCACCTGCTCGCCGACGTTGGTTTGCCCCAGCCGCATGACTTCCTGCGCCAATTCGGCTTCGGTGGGCTTGGGAAAGAAACGTTTCTCGATAGCCGCAGAGCAACCCATTGCCACTAAGCACATAGAGAGAGCGGCAAGCCGATAGTTCATCGATCGATCCTCACGATGCGCCCGTCCAATACCCTGCCACGCAGCAGCTTGCCCGAGGACGGATTTTTCACCTGGATCAACTCGCCGGCGCGACCGTTCTCTTCTGCCGTGCCCGGCACCTCGACGCGAATACCACCGTTCTCGTAAACCAGAAGCACAGCGTTACCACGCCGCATCAGAGTGGGGCGACTTATGTTTGTGTGGGTCAAGGTTTCATTGACGGTTATCGCCCGTGCTACTTGCTGCCCGATCACCTCGTCGAGGCGGTAAAACGGCCGGGCCGTTAGTCTGGAGATGTCGCGCCTTTCGAGGCGCACCTCTTTGCCTGTAACGATCTCGTTCGAGATCAGCGACTGCGAAGACACGACGACTTCCTGGAAGACGCGCAGATCCACTTTAGCCCAGAGCCTCGCTTGTTCTTTTCCGCCGCTTTCAACGGCAATAAGGAAATTTTGCTGGCCGGGCGCAATGCCGTTTATCGGACGAAGCACCCGCAGCCGTGCCGCACCCGACTGGACTGGCACGGGTTGAAACGACAGCACGCGAACTTAGACGTTTTCCGCGGACCAGGGACTATTCTCCACGATATGGCGCTGTAATGTCGCGCGGATATTTTCCGCGGTCAGCATCATTGCGGCCGCGGACGGTGCGGCAAGAGCCACCGCGATCGCGGCGATCACAAGAGCGCCGAACGGGCTCGTGACCTTATGCTGCAGCAAGAGAATGAGGAAATGGATCATAGTGGATTAAACTCTCACCAAGTTGTTTGCCGTCTGCATCATCTCGTCGGCGGTCCGGATCGCTCTTGAGTTGATTTCGTAAGCGCGCTGCGTGACGATCATTCCTACCATCTCCTCGACCACGTTGACGTTGGAGCCTTCTACAAAGCCCTGCAGCAATGTCCCTAGACCATCGCTGCCTGGCGTCCCAGGAGTTGCGTCACCAGACGCTTGCGTGGGAATGAATAAGTTGCGCCCCTGAGACTGCAAGCCCCCCGGATTGATGAAGCGCACGAGTTCGATAGTGCCCACGACCTGCGGCTGCGCTTGACCCGCTTGGAGCACCGAGACGATTCCGTCCACTCCAACACTGACTGAGAGTGCATCGGGGGGGATGGTGATTTGCGGTTGCACCACGAAACCATCGGAGGTAACTAGCTGGCCCTGGCTGTTTTTCTTAAATGCACCGGATCGTGAATACCCGGTATCGCCGCTGGGTAGCTGAACTTGAAAAAACCCATCGCCCTCTATGGCGAGATCCAACGGGTTGCCGGTCTGTTGCAGATCTCCCTTGACGAACAATCTTTGGGTTGCCACAGCCCGCGAGCCATGCCCCACTTGAAATCCAGAAGGCACCTCTTGTCCCTGGGCCGAAGCCGCCCCTGGAGCATTGAGAACTTCGTACACCAAGTCCTGAAAATCCACCCGGCTACGCTTAAAGCCGGCAGTTTGCACATTTGCCAGATTGTTGGAGATCACGTCCAGCGTGAGTTGCTGTGCGTGCATCCCAGTCGCCGCGGTCCAAAGTGCGCGCATTTTTACGTCCTCGCTTTGATCAAAAATTCAGATTGTTGATGGGTCCGAATGCAATCGATATTTCTCATCGCCCTAGCGGCCCGCGTCGGCGATCATTTTCTGGGTTGCGCCGTCCATTAGCTTCATGGCTCGTTCGTAGGCCTCGAACTGCCGTTGAATCGTAATCATTGCGACCATGCTGTCGATCGGGCTGACGTTTGACTGCTCCAAATTTCCTTGCGTCACTCTTGGGGCGCTTACGTCCTCGACATTCGTGGGTGCGGCGCGGAAAAGGTTCGCGCCTTCCTTGACAACGAGTCGGTTGTCGGCGAAACGCACAATTCTTAATTTCCCGATCTCGCCGTTTTCCGAACTTACGGTGCCGTCCAGCCCAACTTCAAATTTGCTTCCGGTCACCTGCAGCGGTCCGTTTTCACCTAACAGCGGCTCGCCCGCGGGGGTGATAATTGTGCCATCCGCGCTCAAGGTGAAGCCGCCGCTGCGGGTGTAGCGTTCGCCGCGGGGCGTGTCGAGGACAAAGTAACCTTCGCCGTCGACGGCAAGGTGAAAGACATTCCCGGTACTCTGGTGCTGGCCTTGGGAGAAGTCGGTGCGTTGCTCGCTGACGGCAACGAAGCCGCCGGCTCGCGGGGATGCCGGCAGGCCGCCCGCCAGCACTTCGCTAAAAGCCAGACGCTGCCCTTTGTAGCCGGAAGTATTAACGTTGGCGAGGTCTTGGGAGGCCACATCCAGCTTGCGCATCTGGGTGATGGCTCCGGAAAGAGCTTTGTACATTGCCGCGTCCATATGCGGTCACCTCAAAGCAATTAGCATACCCGGCGCTCCAACATTGGCGCCCCGAAGCGCTAGAGAAATACTAGGCGTGCCCCAAATAAAACGTAAAATCCTAGACCGTCACGCCCTTGAACCGTGCCGGCCCCTGGTTCGGAGTTTCCTCTGTGGCGGCATTCTTAAGAACGTCCACCAAAAGGATCGGAGGCGCGGCAGTTTTTTCCCGGGGCGCGGCAATCTTCGACTGTCTTGCCGATTCCTTCACAGCGCTTTCCTCTGACTTCTTCGCGCGGCTGGAGCGCCTTTCCCTGCCGGTGACCTGTTGCAGATCACGGATTAATTGTACCTGGGCATCGGGCAAGCCGAGCATTGAGGAAACTCTCTCTACGTCATGGCCTTCTGAAAGCAACAACGCCGCGGCCGTGTACTGTTCGCGCCTCTCTATTCCCGGATGAAGCATCAGACTCTTGAGTCTCTGTTCCGCATTTTCGGCGCGCGCGATCAACGCCTCGAGGTTTTTTTGCACGAGCTCCAAAGAGCGAAAAAAGCCGTTATTCGCCACTTCCGCGCTGCGCACCATTTCCGCGAGCTGGCTCGTGCTAGCACCGCCCGGCGGAGTTTCCCGTTTGTATCGGCGCCCAAGCAGCCAAACTGCCGTGATCAGCGGGGGCGCGATGATCAAGAAGATCAAACCTTCATTCATAATTGCGT
>DATACQ010000518.1:0-3389 GCA_036258955.1 Binatia bacterium | reverse complement strand
GCTCCCCTTTTTTCCGCTATTGAGCATCGCAACGATCTTGTGCGGCTTGATTGGCAAATCTCTTATGCGAACGCCACCGAGCGCGTTGGCAATCGCATTGCCGATCGCCGGCGCCACAGGCGGCAGCGCCGCTTCTCCCATTCCTTTGGCGCCGAAAGGTCCGTCGGGGTGACGCGTTTCCACCGTTATCGACTGAAAGTTCAGGGGATGATCTTCCATCGACGGCAGCATGTACTCCAAAAAACTGCTGTTAATGGGCTGGCCGTTGTCATAGACCATCTCTTCAAAAAGCGCCGATCCCATACCGGACAACATCGATCCTTCATTTTGTAGTCCGCATTGTTTTGGATGGATCGCCTTACCCGCGTCCGCCGTTGTCACGATGCGCAAAACCCGAACCTTGCCAGTCTCACGATCGACTTCGACCTCAACGCCGCAGGCTGAGAAGAACCAGAATGCCGCCGCTTTTCCCTTTCCGGTCTTCGGATTCAACCCGCCTTCGGTCTTAAAGCAATGCCCACCGAACATACTGCCCACAGATGAGCCAAAGCGAGCCTTGAAAATTTCCGTGATCGATAACCGCTTATCGGGTACGCCGCGCACCCAAACCGCGCCCTCGTGCAGTTCCAAATCCTCGACGCGCGCCTCGAGTGTCTTTGCGCCAACTTCGAGCAACTGGTTCTTGATCTCGCGGGACGCCATCTGCGCCGCCTGGCCCATATGAAAAGTCGTGCGGCTCGAGCTCGAGGACTTGTCGTAGGGTGTCAGATCGGTATCCGGGAAGGTCACAGAGACCTTTTCAAAGGGCAGCCCCAACTCGTCGCCGATAATTTGCGCCAGCGACGTTAATGCCCCCTGACCCATGTCTACGCTGCTGGTAAGAAGCATGGCGGAGCCATCGGCGTTTAGACGCACATTCGCCGACGAAGTCGTCGGCGTGGTCGTGCTTTTTATCGTGACGGCAAGCCCTTTACCGCGGACCACGTTCTCGGTCACCGGTGGGGTCGCCTGTTCTTCCTTGCCTTTCCATCCGACGGCTCGGGCGGTGCGCTCTAAGCATTCGGTGATGCCTACCGAAACCAGCTTTTCGCCAGTGACGAATACGTCCCCCTCTTTCACAAGGTGTCGCAGGCGCAACTCGAACGGGTCGATGCCGAGCCGGCGCGAGATGTCGTCCATCTCCGACTCGTAAGCCCAACAGACGTGCGAGACGCCGACGCCGCGAAACGGACCGGTGGGCGGGAGGTTGGTGTAGACGGAATAAGTCGACAAACTTCGGTTGGGAATATTGTAAGGACCGCTCGATACGTAACAGCCGGTTTTCGCGTTGACCGGACCGTTGAGCGCGTAGGCGCCTATTTCATAGAAAGATTCGACCTTGCGCGCGACGATCGTGCCATCTCTCTTAACTCCTGTTTTGATTTTCACCATCGCACCGTACTGTCTGCCAGTGAGAAAAACTTCGTCTCGGGTCAACACCCACTGCACCGGACGGCGCGCCTTACGCGCCAGCAAGGCGAGTGCCGGCTCTAACCGTGCATGGGTCTTGCCACCGTAACCACCACCAAGCGGTGGAACGATCATCCGCACCTGATTTTCAGGCAATCTGAAGATGTGCGCTAATTGCTCTTGCACCCCGGATGGGTTTTGCGTCGCCGAATGAACGACGAGCTTGCCGCCCGGCTCCCAGTAGGCAGTGGCGGCATGGGGTTCGATATGTCCGTGCTGGACGGGCGGTAGCGTATAGGTGTTTTCAAAAATTTCTTCCGCTTCTTGAAACCCTTTTTCGATGTTGCCGTCTTCGACTCGAAATACGCTGCAAACGTTTCCCCCCAATTCGAAATTGAATTCCTCCCGGTGCACACCCGCGGTGGTCTCATTGCGCTGAGCATGCAGAACCGGGGCGGCGGGTTTGATCGCTTCGAGAAGATCAAACACCGCCGGTAATTCTTCGTAGTCGACTTCGATCAAATCCAAAGCCTCTTCCGCAATCTGCCGGGTTTTCGCCGCAACAACCGCGACAACTTCACCGACATGACGCACGCGATCGGTAGCTACGACGGGTTGATCATCAACCACCGGCCCGAAATAAGGGTTCAAGCCGGACAAATCGTCACGTGTGACAACGGCTAAAACACCGGCAAGGTTTTCTGCTTTACTTGCATCAACGCGGAGAAGTTTGGCGTGCGGGTACGGGCTGCGCAACGCCTTCGCATAAAGCATATGCGGAAGCACAAGGTCAGGGGCATAATTGATCGCTCCGGTGACCTTCGCCAACCCGCCCACCATCGTTACATCTGAACCAACCAGAGGCATGTCAGTAGTTTTTCCCTGCCCTTAGGGCTGCGCCGCACCACTAAGTACCCGGCGCACCAACACATGGACTAAGTGGCGCTTGTACTCCACCGTGCCGCGCAAATCCTCAACGGGCTCGACCCGCGAGCTTGCATCCGATGCGATCTGCTCAAGCAAGCGCGGTGTAAGCTTCTCGCCGCGAGCCAGGGTTTCGGATTTTTCCATGCGCACCGGTTTCGGCGAAACGGCCCCAACCACAAGGCGCAGTTCCTCACAAACACCGTTCTCGATCATCGCCAACGCGGCAACGCCGACGCAAGGCCGTTCCTCCGATGAACCGGTCGTAAATTTGGTGTAACTCCCACGCAGACGATGGGCAGGCGGAACGATCAATGCCGAAACCAATTCACCAGGGTCCAAGGCGGTTTCGTAACTGCCCCTCAAAAACTCGGACAACTTCATTTGTCGTGTCCCCGCGGGGCCGAGAAGTTCCACGCTAGCGTCCAGCGCGACCAACACCGTAGGCGGATCGGATTGATAATCACCATGAGCGAGATTGCCGCCGATGGTAGCCATGTTGCGAATCCGGATATTAGCGACCACATGACATGCCTCGGCGAGGACCGGATAATGTTGCCGCACTATCGGCGATGCTTCGACATCGTAGATTGTTGACATTGCGCCGACACGCAACCCTGTTTGCGCGTCATAGCTGATATCGCTTGACCTTTGATTCTTTTTAAATTGACCAAGGTCTTGGGAACGAAGATACCGTGCTTGATCAAGGTCAGGAGCGCCGTGCCGCCGGCGATCACTCTCGCCTCCGTATTCTGTGTTAGAGCCGCGGAGGCTTCTACCAACGTGCTTGGTTGAATCAGTTCAAAGTCACGCATACCCTTAAAGGACCTTTACTCACATCAATAGTCCTGCTGAAGTCAGATCGTAGCAGCCAGTACATTAATCAATCCCCAAAATACCCTTGATCTCCTGCCGTTCGTCTTGGGGGATGCTCAACAAGTTGGAAACAACCTCCTCTACTCTCTTTACGGAAACCGGTCTCAGGTATATTCCGCCCTTGTTCATATCCTCATTAA
>DATACQ010000517.1:0-11128 GCA_036258955.1 Binatia bacterium | reverse complement strand
CGGAACAGTACCTGCAGCAAATGGCGCAGCGCGGTCAGAGTCAGCCTGGAGACGCGCGCGCCCAAGGCGGCGGTAAGGAGGAGCAAGCTCCACCCGCGCAGGGTGAAGGCGAGAAGAACGTGGGCAGCGCTCCGGGTGAGGAACCCGGAAAAGATCTCGCCGAGCAGCCATCCTTGCCGGAGTTTCAGGGTGCCGCTCCGCTCGCCTTCGCGAACCTGCCCTTTCACTTGGGCGCGAGCGCCACCCTGAAACTCCGGCAACGACGGCTGCGCGGCGCGATCTTTTCCCGGCTCGTCACCCGGAGCGCTGCCGACGTTCTTCTCGCCTTCACCGTTCGCCGGTGGAGCTTGCGCCTCCTTACCGCCGCCTTGCGCGCGCGCATCTCCAGGCTGACTCTGACCGCGTTGCGCCATTTGCTGCAGGTACTGTTCCGCTTCCAACAGAGCGCGCCGGTCGAGCTCACCGGCAACCTGTTTTTCCAATTTCTCCAAAAACGTATTGAGCTGTTCATGACTTTGGCCCGGCGACTCCTGGCTTTGTCTCTGCAGTTGTTTCTGGAGCTGAGTCAGACCCGCCAGGCGCTCCTCCGAATGGGCTGCGCCTTCGGCGGCGTTGAATAAATCACGCGCGGCTTCCAATTCGGCGCGCAGATCTTCGAGTTCTTGGTGGCTTGCACTCGCGCCGACTGGCGGTTGTGCGAAAGCGTCTCGTTCCGCCGCGAACTTTTTTGCCATACCCGCGATCTCAGTTTTGAATTGTTCATCGGCGGTTTTGGCCTCAATACCTCGTTGCGCCATCTGTTCCAGCTCGCGGGCTGCTTCAAGTGTCTGCGGCAGACTTTCGCTTTGGGCCTTTTCCTGCAACCGGCGCGCGAACTCTCGGAGTTTTTGCGCCAGCGGAGCCGGCGCGCCGCTTGGTACAGAATCAGCTTGAGATCCGCCGTCGAGCCATAGCAGCGCCAGCCACAAGCCGAACAGTGGCGCAATCCAGTACACCTGCCAGCGCCACGCGCGCGGGAAGAGTGCACGGGGCTCGAGGCTTTTCAGGCGCGCGTCAGCCTGGCGTAAAACGAGAAGCGCGGCGCCTTCGGATCTATCCTGTCGCAAAAGATCCCAGGCTGTGGTGGCCCGCTCATCCAATTGAAGTCGCTTGTCGAGGGCGACGAGCGCACGCGCAGTGTCGCGCTCGCGCCACCGGCCGGTAAATAGCAAGTAGGGCGCGAGGAGGGCAAAGATCGCCAACGGCGCGGCCCAAGTCCAATCCGTCAGAAGAAAAATCACGGGCTGCGCGCATACAGCGCCTAACAATGCGTAAAAGAGCGCCGTCAGGAGATTTTCTTCGCGCCGCTTGCGCTTCTCCCAACCGAGCAGCCGGGAGAAACGAGCTTGCAGACTGTCTTTCTCGCTGCTCAATTGCTCAAACCTCTTCCCAGCGCCCAGCGATGCGCCATCAGCCCGCAGACGCCGAGGATCACGTGAAAAGCAAAATGCACAGTGTCGGCGGACCATCGCACTCCGCCGACGGTTAATGGCGCGAGTTCATGGTGCCCGAGCGTCGCGAGCAAATACGCTACCGGGTTAAGGGGCAAATAAATCAGCAACGTGGCCACAGCAAGAAAGAAGAGAAAACAGCGGACCACGACCTGGCGGCTTTCCGGCCGGCGTTCCCATATAACCAGTGTGACTAGGCCCCAAATGCTGTAGCAAAGCGCGTAAAAAAGTAAAAGCGCCATGGTCACACCGACGCTGGCGAGTGGCGCTCGTGCTATCGCAGCTGCCCAGATCAAGAAAGGCGCGCTCAAGAGGAAGGAACAAAGGATATGAGCGGCGAGAAAGCCGAGCTGCCCTTTGGCTATGACACCGGCCGATAGCTGTTCTTCGCCGAGCCAGCGTTTCAGTGTCTGAAAGCGCCAAGGGGCGTACTCCTGGTTCGCCACACGCAACGCGAAGTACACCATCAGGAGCAAGGCGGTCGAGGACGAAACTTTGAAGAGATTCCCCGAGCCGCTCCACATCTGAGCGTCCAGAGAGGGCAGATAAAGAGCTAGGAACTGCACCGGCGCAAGTATGGTCAGGAGATAAAAATACACCGGCAGGCCGTGACCTTCGGCAAAGAAAACTTCCAACCCTTCCCGCGTAACGGGATTCACTCTTCCTCCGGTCCCGGCAACGGCACTGTTAGCCGATAAAGCGCGTAGTTGTGGACCCGAATTCGCGCATCACCGATATCCACCCGCCGTTCCGGATCTTTAATCCAGCCAAAAAAAACTGCAGCGCCGCCCCGCCACGGCGATTCAACGCCGTCTCGCGCAAAAAACGATCCGTGGAACAAAATGTCCCGCGTCTTGTCATTGAACGTTACTTCTCGAAGGTTCAGCTCATCGGTGCCGCGACCGCGATTTTGGTCAGCGCCACTAGCGCTGCCGCCGCCGAGGGGAAATGTTTTTATCCATCTCTCACCTTTCGGCAAATCACCGAGACGGATACGGGCACCCGGCGCCACTAACCAGCAGTCGACGAGATCCCCCCCGCTTTGGTTTCGAACATCTAAGAGCAACCGATCCGCCTGCGGTTCGATGCTGGCGCGCAGCGGCAATCGTTCCAAGTAGCGCGCACGCAAAAGTCTGTAGCCCCATTCTTTCAACGGTAGCTGCACACGGGTGGTGCCGCCGCCGTAACGGTAGACCAGCGCGTGCGCCGTTTGCGCGTAGCCCTGCGGCGCCAGCGGCATCAACTCCATCCAGCCGCGTCCAAATGCCAGACTATACTCGCGGGGCTGCGTCGAAAACAACGCCAGATTCGTCTGCGCCTCGACATATTCGTCGCCCGCATTCTCCATCACAGTAGCAGTGAGTAAAACACCATCCGGCACCTGCCCGCCGCGGCTGAAAAATACATAACCCGCAGCGGCGGCAAACAAAATCCACGCGAGGCACGACAGCGCGATGACCCGCCGGGGTAAGCGGCGGCGCTGCCACAGCCACGACAGCGCAAAAACTCCTCCGAGATAAACGGCGATAGCTACGAAAAGAGAGCCCGTCGGGATGTAGGCTGAAATAAATGACGGGCTCAGCAACAGCTGCGAGAAAATGGCCTCATTCCATTGCGGCCGCTTGGAGACGGCGTCGTTGAGCGCGGGGGTTAGAAGATTCTGCAAAAACTTGGCGAGCCCATTCCAGGATGACAGAGGCGGACGGCCTGCATCCAGAGCGAGATAAACGATCTTACCCTTTCCCCAGTCGTTCTCGACGAGCAAAGGGAGGCCCTCAGCTTCGATGATGGCTCTGCCGCGAACAACGTTCGCAGTTTGGGCCCATACGTCACGGACGGCCGAAGCCCCCGGCGCCTCCGGACGGGGAAGAAAAACAATCCGTTTGGCTCCGTTCACGCGCACCGGCAGGTACCGCGCCAGCTGCGGCTCCTGGTACAAAGTGAAATTGAGGCTGCCGATAATGACCATCACGCCGCCGGCGGCGAGCCAGTCATCGAGTGCCAGCACCTGCGCGCGCGAAAGGTCGCGCAGCGATTGATCATACAGCACTAGATGAGACACGCCGAGCAGCGCTCTGGCTTCGGTCGGCAACTCCGCCAACGTGAGCGCGACGACCCGGTGAGCTGATGAGACACCCAGCGAGGTCAAGGGGATCGCGTTACCTTCACTGAGGAGCAAGATCACCGGCGTGGGAGAGAAATGGCGGCGCAAGTCCAGCTCTCGCGTCGCGCTCGCCGACGCACTTGAGAATTGGATCCTTAAGGGGCGGCTGAGAAAATCAGGGTCGATGGCGAACTGTACGGTTCGTTGCGATCGTGCCGGTAGGAACACCTCGCGGCGGTGCAAAGCGGCGTAAGGGACGCCAGCCTGCGACCCGCCGCTTTTCCAAACCTGGACTTCGAGAATACCGTCAGCTGGACGCCCGCTATTTGCGAGGCTCACATCAAGAGGGAAAGGGCGGCCCAGTTGAAACACGCCGTGGAAGCCTACCTTGCCTTCCAACGTGATCTCGGCCGCAGCTTCGAAGGACAAGAGAAAGGTCAGGCAAAATAATGCAGAAACAAAACGGTAGGCACTTCCCAGCCGGCTGGCGCTCGAACCTGCTTGGGCCCCGCATTTGCCGCTCGCAGCGGAAACATTTCGAGGGGCAGGTTTTCCGGCTGAGAAGAACATCGAGCCTTTCCAAGGCGGCCCGCCCCGCCACCGCGCTATTCGATATACTCGACGCTCAGAATCTCGTGCGTTCGAACACCGGTGGGAGTACGGACCTGCACTTCATCTCCCTCGTTCTTGCCGATCAAAGCGCGCGCGACGGGAGAGCTGATGGAAATCTTGCCATTCTTCGGCTCCGCTTCATGGTCGCCGACGATTTGGTATACCACTTTATCTCCTGTATCACTATCCGCCAGTGACACGGTTGCACCGAACATAACCTTATCGCCGGACAGTTTCGAAACCTCGATGACCTGCGCCCGCGCCAACCTGTCCTCGATATCGCGGATCTGTACATCGAGCAAAGATTGCCGTTCCTTAGCCGCATGGAATTCGGCATTTTCGGAAAGATCGCCGTGTCCGCGCGCCTCTTCGATTTCACGCACGTTCTTGGGACGCTCTACGGTTTTTAACCGCTTCAGATCCTCCAATAAACGTTGATGGCCCTTGGCCGTCATCGGTACGCTGGCATCCGCCATATCCGCAACTCCTGTCATAAAAATAAGACCCCTCAGAATTGCTCCCGAGAGGCCTTAAGGTTCGCTGATAGCACCCGCTGTCGATCGCTGTAAGATTAGCATCCCGCGACCATAAATCAACTACTGTTGCATGTCGGACTACGGGGATGCTCCGGGAACAAGCGCAACGCGCTTTATGGTTCGCGCACGCCGTCGGTGGTCAACATCCTGGCCTACGAGCTAGAATATTTTTTTCGCCAGCCGATCAGATGCTCGCCGCGGAAGAACGAATTTCGGAAAGTTCAATGACTTATTTGGCAGAGCCGAAAATTTTACGCCCGTTTGATAGGCCCGAAAACATGGCAGGAGACGCCGTGGCCGTCGTCCGCAAAATCCAAAGGTGGCTCGGTTTCACTGCACAACCCTTGACGGTAGGAGCAACGAGGATGAAAGCTGCACCCGGACGGGGGATTCACCGGACTCGGAACATCGCCTTCTAATACGACCCGTTCCTTTTTTTTGGCGGTGGTAGGCATCGGCACGGCGGAGAGCAATGCCTTGGTGTACGGATGTTTGGCCTCGCGATAGATAACATCGGCTTTGGCAATCTCGACGATTTTGCCGAGGTACATAATGGCAACGCGATGGCTGATGTGCTCCACGACCCGTAGGTCGTGAGAGATGAAGAGATATGTCAGGTGCATTTTCTCTTGCAGTTCCTGCAAGAGGTTGATGATCTGCGCCTGAATGGAGACGTCAAGCGACGACACCGGCTCGTCGCAAACGATGAACTTGGGATTGACCGCCAGCGCCCGGGCGATGCCGATTCTCTGCCGTTGACCGCCGCTGAACTCATGGGGATAACGCGGGTAGTGCTCTTCCCGGAGCCCGACCTGCCGCAACAGTTCCATCACCCGGTCGCGCTTCGCAGTGCCCTTGGCAATCTTGTGAATCTCGAGACCCTCGCCAATGATGTCACCGACCCTCATCCGCGGATTGAGCGAAGCATAAGGGTCCTGAAAGATGATCTGCATCTCCCGCCGCATCTCGCGTAGTTCACGTGCTCCCATCCCCAGCAGATTCTTTCCGTGAAAAATAACTTCGCCGCCGGTGGGCTCGATGAGCCGGAGAATCACGCGGCCCAAAGTCGATTTCCCGCAGCCGGACTCGCCGACCAAACCCAGAGTCTCGCCCTCCTCGACAGTGAGGTTTACGCCATCAACAGCCTTGACGACACCTTTACCACGGGAGAATAGACCTTCCCCTACCGCAAAATGTTTCTTGAGGTTGCGAATTTCTAACAAGTTCATAAATGACAGGGAATAGCCACTAGCCACCAGCCAACAGGCAATAGTAAGTTCATTGCCGCGTGCTGTTGCATTTGCGCGTTGTCTTTTTTCTCATCCGGTGAACTCCACAAGACGCAATTTCCGATCTGCTGCCACTTTCCCTCCTCCTATTGGCTATTGCCTGTTGCCTATTGCCTCTCTACGCAAAATGACAGGCCGCGGTATGTCCCGGGTCCTTTTCCTCCAGTAGGGGTTCCGTTTGCGCGCAGATGTCCGCTGCCCGCGGGCAACGATCACGAAAGCGGCAGCCGCTGGGCAGGCGCAGCGGGCTCGGCACCACCCCCGGTATCGCGTCGAGACGCTTCTTTTTCGCGCCGGCCGCGCCAGGCAGCGAGTTGAGCAACCCTACCGTGTAAGGATGCAGCGGTTTGGTAAAGATTGCGTGGGTAGTGGCGCGCTCGACGATTCTACCGGCGTACATAATCGCGACATGATCCGCCTGCTCAGCCACGACACCGAGGTCGTGGGTAATCAACAGCAGTGCCATGCCCATTTTCTGTTGCAGCTCTTTCATGAGCTCGAGAATCTGTGCCTGGATCGTCACGTCCAACGCGGTCGTCGGTTCATCCGCGATGAGCAAACTGGGATTGCACGACAACGCCATGGCGATCATGACACGCTGGCGCATGCCGCCGCTCAACTGATGCGGATAGGCGTCGACCCGTGACTCCGGATCGGCGATCTTTACCAACCGGAGCATTTCGATCGTCTTTGCCCGGGTGTCGCGCTTGCCTAAACCCTGGTGCAGTTTGATCGCCTCCCCGATCTGGTTTCCCACCGTAAAAACCGGATTCAGGGATGTCATCGGTTCCTGGAAAATCATCGAGATTTCGTTACCGCGAATTTTGCGCATTTCTTCGTTGCGCAACTTCAAAAGATCGCGGCCACGGTAGATAATCTCCCCGCCGACAATCTTGCCCGGCGGGGAAGGAATCAATCGCATGATCGAAAGCGAGGTGACGCTTTTACCACAACCCGACTCTCCGACGAGGCCGAGGGTTTTCCCCTCGCCGATCTCGAAACTCACGCCGTCGATAGCGCGCACCTCCCCTTCCGGGGTGAAAAAAGAGGTCCGAAGGTTTTTGACTTGGATCAAATCCGCCATTTGGGCTACCGTCGCGGCGTCAGAATCATTGTTTTACGGCCTCGGCGCATGTGTTTCAACATGGTCACTTCGAAATTTTCGCCCGCGACTCTCATCCGATCCGATCCGGACCTCACAGCGTTAGAGCGCAGGCACCGCGCCCGCTGCGTAGAGCCGAGCCCGGCGCCGCTGTTCGGAACGCGAGCACGACGTGGCGAGAGTTATAGCTTGCAGGAGCGAGAGTCCTGTCACGATCGGGTTCAAATCGTTGAAGCTCTTCAAAGCCGTTCAGGTATGACTGAAATCTCTGGAACCATTGAAAGAGCGAGCTTCACAACGCACGGCCCATTGATCGATCAACAGAGGCTTACGCTCGTAATCTCGTAAATGGTCGGGCGCCTCGCTAATTCTGATTCTGAAATTGCTCTTTGGGAAAATTCGCCGTAGCCATTACACCGCCATCCACCACCAGAGCGTGGCCGATGATGAACTCAGAATCATCGCTGACCAAGAACAGTGCCGCCTTGGCCTGGTCCTCCGCGGTCCCCAAACGGCCGGCCAAATTCGCGAACGTCCTGCTACCGGCCACATCGTCATCGTAGCCGACCGGAGAACCAGAACGGTTCGGAACTACGCAGTTCACGCGTATCTTGTAAGGCGCTAACTGCACAGCCATCGCGCGGGTCATATTGATGACGCCTGCCTTGGCGGCGGCGTAAGCGATGCCGTCGTGACGCCCAACCAGGCCCGACGTTGAGCCGAAATTGACGATTTTACCGCCGCGCCCTTGGTTCTTCATTTGCCCCGCAACGTATTTGGTCACCAGGTACGGACCCTTCAAGCTAACGGCGATCACTTTGTCGAACTCCTCTTCAGTGCTGTCGAGAATGTTCGCATGATCCGTCAATGCGGCATTATTGACCAGGATATCAATACCGCCGAACTTGGCTAACACGTTATGGACCATCGCTTGCACGTCACGGCTTTGTGAAACGTCACACAGCACCACCATCGCCTCGCCGCCTGCCTGGGTGATTTCCGCCGCGACGGCTTGCCCGCGCGCCTCGTGCATTTCGGCGACGGCGATCTTCGCGCCCTCAGCCGCGAAAAGCTTCGCCATCGCTTTGCCGATGTTTCTGCCGGCGCCGGTGATTACGGCGACCTGCCCTTTAAGCTTCATTGATCATCGTCCTTCCGAGAAAAATCTTTTTATTGTGAGCGGAGCCTAGCCACAGCGGCCCGGCTGTGTCAACCCGGATTTCACAGTTGAACCTAGCCACCGCGGAGCGAGGGGAGCCTAAAGTAGCGAAGACACCCAAGCATGCAGTTACAACTCGTCTTCGCCCTTTTCGCTGCCGATGTTTAAAGAGTTTTGGCAGGACACAAGCACCGCTGATCGACGTCCGGTCAGAGGCAGCATCTATTGGCTTCGCTAGGAAAGTTTTGCTACTCGCCTCCGCATCAGGAGCAAATGCGGAATCCCGGGTCAATCGGGTGTCTTCGCGCGCTGAGCGGCCCGCGAATGCCCGAACCCGACGCGCACGTCCGGGCGATCAAAGCTGAAAATCGTTCGGCGCTGTTGCCGTGTACACATCGAAAGTGTTCAAGGTGCAGGCGAGCATCGCATAGTAGCCGACCGTCGCCGCCAACTCGACGAAACGTTTCTCTCCCAGTCGTCCGTAAAGCGCCTGAAAGGTCCCCTCGCTCACCCGGTGTGAACGGAGAATCTCGCGGACGAAGCTTACGACCTGCGCGTCGTCGGACGTGAACTGCTCGGGGCCTTTTCTCTCGTAGATCGCGCGCACGGTTTCCATGCGAATGCCGGCCTTTTCGGCATGGCCAATGTGTGCGGCCCATTCATGTTTACACTCGAGTTCCCGTGCCGTAACGAGAGCAGCCAATTCGAGGAGCCTGCGATCAAGGCTGGATTCGAACCGCACGTAACTGCCTAGATGCATCGTGCGTTGCGCCAATTCCGGGCTGTGCAGAAGCGCTCGCCACGGCCCGCCGACCGCGCCGCGGCTCTGCGCGATGGCGTCATAGACGTTTTGATTCTCCGGCGCCAAGTCTTCTTTTTTGTCGATAGTAGCAATGCGAGCCATCACTTCCCCCGTTCTAGAAAAGTTTTTCGTTGAGCCATTTTGTCACGATGTTCACCACGTGATCGTTGGATTGCCCCTTTGCCCGGCCCATGTGACCCGCTCCGGCAATAATGCGAAGATCCTTGGGACTGCCATGCTCGGCAAGCAGGTAAAGATCGCTGATCGGATGCTGATCATCTTCTTTGCCGTTGATGCACAGCAGCGGCGCGCACGGTTGGTCGATCAAGCCCTGCTTTACCAGTGACAGGGTCGGCGCCATTCCGAGCACTTCTTCCAACGTTTTGACCCGAAAAATGTAGGAGCGCGCGTCCAGAAGACTCGCCGGGCCCATGAGATATTGGGAAGCCGTCAACGTAAGCGCCGGCCGTAACCATTCTTCTTGAAACGTCTGGTGAACCCCGGCACCCCAGTTAACCGCGCCGCGCAGCCGTTTGGCCTCCGTATGGGCCAGCTTCGCCGCCCAGTACCCGCCAAAGCTGCCGCCCATGCACCCGATACGTTTGCCATCAATATCTGCGCGAGCTTCGAGATAGTCCATAGCCGCTGAGAAAGTCCGCTCGGCCTTAGTTTCCTGCGCCAGGCACGGGTTCTCACCTGTTCCCGGCATATCGATGGTGAAAGAAGCCATGCCTGCCCGCAGCAGCACCTCGCTATTGCTCCTACGATCTTCTTTCCAACCATCCACGCCACCCCAATGCATGACGACGGGCGGACGATTCGATGCTGAAGGGACTTGGAGATACCCCACGACTGTTTTCCCTTCAAAGGGAATTTCACACCGTTCCAGCGGCGGGTCCATCGCGGGAGCGGCTTTTAGAAATGTCCGTAGCGCGCCTTTATAACAGGACATCTTCTCAGGAGTGCTAGGCACCGGATAGCGGCCCACACGGTAGTACTCATAGGCCAGATAAAAGTTTTCGCCCGCAGCTCTTCTCTCTCCTCGTTTCTCCAACTCCTCAGCAAGAGCTTCGTATTTGGCGCCGAACCTGCCCCACTCTTTGCCCCACACGTCAGGATCGAGGCTGGTGATGTTTTCGACGACCTGTTCCACGTCTGCTTTTCTAACGTGCTCGAAGGGATTGATGCGCCCGGCCCGTTGCAAGATATCGGCTTTGATCTCGTCCCAACTCTTTTCCGCCATGCCGCGATCTCCTCCTCAAAACTTGCTACCGATTGCTCCACGTGTGCCTTTGCTATAATGTTCGAAAATCGCAATTGGCGAATAGGAACTCTCGCCCACCCTTTAGCCATAATAAATCTGCAGGGACGTGCCACCTCGACGGGATTAGCAGAATTAGCGATTTTAGCGCAAGCCCCGCAGCCGCGGATCGAGCACCTCGCGAAGCCCTTCACCGACCAGATAGTAAGCGAGCACGGTGATGAAGATGGCAGAACCCGGAAAAACCGCCAACCACCACGCAAACGTAGCGCCGCTCGCCTCGTTCAAGATCGATCCCCAGGTCACGAGCTCGGCGGGAACGCCGATGCCGAGAAAACTCAGGCTCGACTCCACGAGAATTGCCCCGGCGATCCCTAGGACAACCGACACGATCACGGGCGCCAGCGCGTTGGGGAGAATATGGCGGAACATCACGGCGCGGTTGGACACGCCTATGCTGATGGCGGCGGTGACGTAATCCAGGTTGCGAATGCGCAAAAATTCGCTGCGCGTAAAACGCGCGATGCCGACCCAGCTGGTAAGCCCGATGATCGTCATAGTGAGAAAAATACTCGGCCGAAAAATCGCCGCCACGGTGATCAGCAGGAAAAATGTCGGGATCGATATCATGATCTCAAACAAACGCGAGATCGCCATATCCATCCATGAGCCGAAATAACCGGCAAAGGCGCCTAGAATCACGCCGATCACAACCGCAATCCCGACGGCGACAAAACCGATCGAGAGAGAGATTCGGGAGCCATGAATCATGC
>DATACQ010000516.1:0-7338 GCA_036258955.1 Binatia bacterium | reverse complement strand
ACCGCAGAGAATTTAGCGCGACAAGCCACAATCAAAAAGGAAGAGGACCTTAACCAGGAATCCGACGAAGAGCACGAAGTTGAAGAGTATAAAAAATCCGAACCCTTCGTACTACTATGCTTGAAAATTTTTGCGGGTTGCGCAAATCTTCGCAGTCTGACACGGCGGCACAAAAGAAATTCTCCCGCAAAGCATGTCCTGAGCCACGTCGAAGGGACGCTAAGCTCGCAAAGAAAGAAACTTTTGTTTTTCAGAACCTTGGCGCCTTTGCGCCGCCGCGGGAGGCACTCCGACTTTTTGATTGCGGCTCTGCCGCGCTAGGTCCTTCGTGCCCTCCGTGGTGAACAGGCCTTTCACCGATGAAACGCAGAGAATTTATTCGAATTGTTGCCCACGGCGCAGTGGGCGCCGGTCTTTTACCTATCCACGCTTGGGCAAATCACCCGAAGGAGAAGCGGAACGTTCAGTTTGTTTTCGCCCAGGTCAAGTACCGCGGCGGTGACTGGAATCCGCATCCTCTAGCCGTGACACCGCTGATGGAAGAGCTGATGCTGCGCACCAGCGTCGAAGCGGCGAGCGCACGTCATGAGGTGACGTTGGAAGATCGTGATCTGTTCAACTATCCTTTTCTCTATATCACGGGAAGGTACGAGTTCGAGCCCTTCACGCCGGAGGAGATCGAGACCTTGCGCCGCTTTCTTTCCTACGGCGGTTTTCTGCTTGCCGATGACGCGCTGGGCCAAGCGGGTTACGGCTTTGACAAAGCCCTGCGCCGCGAGCTCAAACGAGTTTTTCCAAATGACGATTTCCAGCGCATCCCGTCGAGCCACGCCGCGTTGCGAAGCTATTATCTGCTGCGCCGCATTGGCGGCGTGCGGGTTGCGAGTCCGACCCTCGAAGGTATAAACGTCGGTAGCTCCACGCCGGTGATTTATTGTCACAACAATCTAAGCGGCGCCTGGGAGCGCGACCAGCTCGGCAAATGGACCAATGCATGCACTCCGGGCGGCGAAGAACAGCGCCGTGACGCCTTCCACCTCGGCATCAACGTGATTCTTTACGCCATGACAGAGAACTATAAGGATGACTTGATTCATGTCCCGTTCATTCGCAGGCGGTTAACGAAGTAGCTATGAAGGCTTTCCGGATAAAATCTTCCCTTACCCCTCTTTGTCAAAGAGGGGCTTTTCAATCCATTCAAGAAATTCTCCCTTTGAAAAAGGCGGACCGAGGGGGATTCGATCGTGAAACAACTACGTCGACAAAACTCGATTGTTTTTGCAAACCTCAATCATGAAAGATCTCCATCTCATCGGCAGCGTGCCCTGGTGGGTCATCAGCCTCTGCGCCGCGGCGGTGGTGGGGCTACTCATTCTGCAGTTTGTGCAGCTTAGGCAGCGGCTTGCGCTCGGCCAATCGTTGTTCTTGGTTGGGTTGCGCGCCTGCGTGTACGCGGTGCTGCTATTTTTTCTTTTTGGACCGGCGCTTATAGAAACACGCCAAACAAAATTGCGCCGTCCTTTGACGGTTCTGGTGGACAGCTCGCAGAGCATGAACTTTCCAAACGGCGCGAGTCCGGAAGTTGGAGGGCAGCCGCCGCAAAGTCGGCTTGACTTGGTCAAAGCAAAGTTAACCGCCGGCGAGCGCCCGCTGATCGAGAGACTCAACAGTGACTACGATCTCCGCATTTTCCGGTTCGGCGCGAACATGGAACCGATCGCGCCGGCGGCGCTTCCGGCTCTTGGTGCCCAAGATCACGGAACCCGTCTTGTCGAGGTACTCCAAGCCATTGCCAAAGAGGCCAACCAGCAATCCGGTATTGTTGTTTTCAGCGATGGCATCAGCAACGGCGAACGCCAGACTTTAGAAGGATTGCCGCCATTTCCAGTGCCGGTATTCACCGTCGGCTTGGGCGAAGCTGACGGTTTCACCGATCTCCGCATTGCTGAAGTAAAAGCTCCCGAGTTCGCGTTCCGCGGGCGCGAGTTTAAACTCGACCTGACGGTAAGCGCCTCGGGTCTCAAAGGCAAGACGGTGCCGCTCTACTTTAACCGCGGGCGTAATTTGATCACCAGCCGGTCTGTTAATATCGACAGCGACAGTTTCGAGCAGAAAATATCCTTGAGCTTTACCCCCAGGGACCTCGGCACCCATAGCTTTTCGGTAAGTCTGCCGGTTCAAGCGGGCGAACAGCTCAACGAAAACAATCATAAAGAATTTAAAATCGACGTTCATCGGGACAAGCTCCGCGTTTTGACTCTATCGGGCGCTCCGGCCTGGAACTATCGCTTCCTGCGCATGGCGCTCAAACAGGATCCGCTCATCGATTTGGTTTCGTTCGTTTTCCTGCGTACTCCCACCGACAGCGTCGATGTTCCGGACAGCCGGTTGAGCCTGATTCCGTTTCCCATCGACGATCTTTTTTTGGATGAACTCAAGAATTTCGACGTCGTCGTGCTCGACGATTTTTCACATCGATCATACTTCAATCCTATGTATCTCGAGCGGGTGCGCGACTTCGTGCGCGACGGCGGCGGCTTGGCAATGTTTGGCGGCGTGCGCGGCTTTGACAGCGGCGGCTACGGGGAAAGCGCGCTCAAAGAAGCTCTGCCCGTCGAACTTGACGGCAAAGGAGCTTATCGCAACGGCAGCAACTTGCGCCCGGCGCTCACCCCTGCCGGCAAGAACCACCCGATCACGCGGTTGCTTCCCAATCCCCGCCTGAATGAAGAGACCTGGAGCAAGATGCCGCCCTTGACCGCGTACAACCAGGTGCGCGCCGCGCGCGGGGAGACACTCGTGACTGGCAGTGGCGAAGGAACGGGTGGCGCTCTTCCGCTCCTCACCGTGGGACGATTCGGGAAAGGGCGAAGCCTGGCCCTGATGAGCGATGAAGCCTGGCGCTGGAACTTCATTGCGGCCGGCAACCGCGAGACGCCGCAAAATCATCTAAAGCTGATTCGCCAGTCTGTCCGCTGGCTGGCTCAAGAGCCTTCTTTCGAGCAGGTGCAGATTCGGCCGATTCCGCTTGCTAAACCGGGTGAGAAAATCGATATCCAGCTCCGCGTGTTGAACGACGATTTTACACCGGCGCGCCAGTCCTCGGTCCAGCTGCGCGTGTTCGGCCCAGACGGCGAGCCCCTAATCATTTCCGCCGTTGCCAGCGGGGAGGACGGTGAGTTTACCGGCGAATACATCCCGGTGAAAGAAGGCGCTTACCGAGTTGAGGCGGAAGCAACAGCGGCGGGAAAAGTCTTGGGAAGAGACCGCGCCGGATTTTCCGTTGCTTATCCGTTCGGCGAAAGCGACGATGGCAAACCCCGGTTAGAGTTGCTGAAGCAGATCGCCGAGAGCAGTAAGGGCGAGTACTTTCCGATTGCGGACTGGAACGAAAAGAGCTTGGAGGTCATCGCCGCTCGACTTGAAAAACACGCGCCGTCATCAATTATCGAGCAACGGCAAACTAAACTTTGGAGCACGCTCTGGCCTTTCGCCATGGTGCTCATCTTCCTGAGTTTGGAGTGGTGGATGAGGCGAAAGTGGGGGATGGTTTGATTAGTTTCGGGTTTAAAGCTTCGGGTTTCGAGTTAAGCCGCAATGATGTTTCGTTTTGAATTGACCCGGAACACGAAACGCGAAACTCGAAACCGCCGGAACGCGTGAACGCTCAAGGGCTTTCGTGAAAATAGTTTTTCTGATCGTCGGCTTGATCGTGCTTATACCGGAATGCGTTTTGGCTTTCTGCCATGAACTCGAGGTGGTAAGCCGGCCGCGATTGCGCTACGTCGCGACTCAGAACGGTCCTGTCGAGATCGAGTGGTTCGGCCATGCCACGTTTCAAATCACCTCTTCGAAAGGTACGCGGATCCTCGCTGACCCGCATGGGCGCAGCGATTTGCGCTGGCCCGCCCTTGAGCAACACGTCGTCACCACCAGCCACCCGCATGGCGCCCATAGCCAGATCTGGATGGCCAAGGGCTCGCCGGTTGTCTTCGAGGGGCTGACGCCGGGCGGCGAGAATTGGCAAAAGATCCATACGACAATTCGCGACGTGGCGGTTTACTCAGTTCCCGCCTACCACGATAAAAGTCAGGGTATGCAGCGGGGCAAGAACGCCATTTTCGTATTTCGGGTGGATGATATCTGCATCGCGCATTTGGGGGACTTGGGCCATCACTTGACACCGGCGCAGCTAAAACTCTTGGGCAAGATCGATATAATCCTGGTGCCTGTTGCCGGAGGCATGTACACGGTCACGCCAGCTGAAGCCATAGACGTGACAAAGCAGATCAATCCGCGGATCGCCATTCCCGAACATTATTGGTGGGAGGGAGGAGCCGACCGTTTCGCCGCAGGCTTTCCGAAAGTAAGAAAAACAAACGGCGCAGTTTTGCGGATCAGCAAACGGGAGCTGCCCCAGCCGATTGAGATCGTCATGATGACGTGGCAGCGGCCGTAGAAGTGGAAGGTGGGTCAAGCGTCCAACACTCCAGTTCCGATGGGCGAGTAGAGCGGGCGACAGCAGTCGGCCTGCTGCGCGAATCAGCGCACTCCTGAGGAGTGGAAGCGGGTTAGGCGCTGATCTGAGGTCAGCTCCTGAAGCTTTTCACGCTGATCGACCGATAGCAGCGCCTTCCCTTTCTCGATGGCGCGAATGCGCGCGATACGCAGGTCCGCACGAAGCCTCTCGATATCGCGAATCTTGGTCTCGATCTTCCCCATATCGGCGTTCGGAGCTTGCAAAAGATTGTTGAGATCAATCTCGGCGATCCGAATATCGGCTTCGTTCCGAATGGTTTCCTTTTCAAAATCGCTGCGAAGTTGCTCGAGTTTTTTTACTTGCTCTTCAGACAAGCCAATCTTTTCCCGGTTACGCAGCAGCAGCGAGATCACCGGTTGCTGCTCCTGGGCCGTGGTGCCGCCGAAATTTTCCCACCAGCGGTTAAGCCAGTTCCGAAAATCGCGCCCCAATTCCTCGAACCTGCCGCCACCGCCATCGCGGGGCTCGGTTCTTTTCTCGTCGGCGCCGAATACGGGGACAAAACACAAGAGCAACGACAAAACCAACACTGCCAACGGCGAATACCTTCTCATGACGACCTCCGTGGGCTAACAGCGAAAATTAAAACCGCGAAGAACCCGTTTGTCAATTGGCGAGCAAATACGCGGCAGGGTAGACCGCGGAGTGTTGGATTAACGGAGTATTGGAGGGTCCGCACTCCATCACTCCACTACTCCGACACTCAAGTACCCCACTCTTTATGAGCGATTGAGCGCAACGACGGCTGTGTGAAAACTCCGTTCATGGTTGGACTGGGCTCACCATGAACGGAACACGATCAGGTTCGGTAGGTTATCCGTTCGCCCTGAAGCATCGTCGAAGAACTCCTAACGGTTTTCACACATTCTGACGAAGCATAGGGGTCTTTTTTCAGCAGCCTGCCGAGCTAGCCGATGATCAACGTGAGACATTTGGCGCTGCCGCCTGCTTTAAGGAATTCGTCCAGCCGTGTTTCGAAGACGTCAAAGCCGAAATCTTCAAGTTTCGCGCGAACCACCGGACAGCCTGTGTTCATGACTATCCTGCCTGCGTTCACCACTGCGTTGCAGGCGAAGCGTTCCGCCTCAGCCCCCGGCACGGGAATGAGATGCGGTATATGGTTTTCCAGCACCGTCCGGGCGTAGTCGTCAAAGGCGGGCGGATAGAAGAGCGCCGCTTGGTCTGACAGCGGGCAGAAGCACGTGTCCAGGTGATAGAACCAGTCGCTGGTCAACTCCAAAGAAAGTACTTCCGAATCGATGATTTCAGCGACTTTCTGATGCGCTATCATGTCGGACCGAATATGATAGCCGGCAAACCATACATCGCCGCAGCGCAGCAAATCCCCTTCTCCTTCGAAGTAGTACTCCTCAGGCAGGTGAACGACGTCCCAGCCGCGGGCGCGAAACCATCGCGCAAAATGCGCCGCCTCTCCTTTACGCACTGCATAACGGAAATTGCTCACAATGAACTTGTTCTGCCAAACGACGCCGGCGTTGGCCGTGAATACCATATCTGGAAGTCCGGGTTTAGGATCGATGAGCTGAATTTCCGCCGGTAATTTTTCCGCCAGGATACGGCTTAATTCGGCCCACTGCTGCACGGCGAGTGTTTGATCGCTCTGCCGGCTACGCTTCATCCAGGGATTGATCTCGTACTCGATGCCGTAATAAGAAGGCGCGCACATTAATAGCTGCATATCACTTCAAATCCAAGTAGCTGCACAGCTCGCGCAAGAACGGCTCCACATCCGTGACCAAGCCCACCGCCTGGAAGGTGCCGCGGTCGGTGAGCTTGGTGACCACGGCGGGGTTGATATCTACGCAAACGGTCTTTACGCTTGCAGGCAATAAATTGCCAGTCGCAATAGCGTGCAAAGTGGTGGCGATCATCAAGGCGAAACTCACGCCGCGCGCCTTCTCGCGCATCGCGTCCTGCGCCAGCAATGTGTCGGTAATGACGTCGGGCAGCGGGCCATCATCACGGATCGACCCGGCGAGTACGAAATCGACACCGTATTTTACGCAAGAATAAAAAATCCCCTTGCGAATCACTCCTTCCTCCACCGCTTGGCGTATGCCGCCGGCCCGCCTGATGCGATTGATGGTCCAGAGATGATGCTCATGGCCTTCAGCGGCGCGAATCTTCTTCTCGACGTAAACACCCAGCGACGTGCCGTAAAGGTCCGATTCCATGTCGTGGACCGCGAGTCCGTTTCCGGCAAAGAGCACCTGGACGTAGCCGTTTTCAATCAACTCGACGAGATAGTTCGAAGCGCCGGTATGGACCAGTCCCGGTCCAGCCACCACGAGTATGCGCCCGTTCTCGCTTCTGACGCGCTGCATCGATTCAGCGATCTCGCGGATCAGTAGTCCTTTGGGTTGCTCTGTGGAAACGGCGCTGGCCATGAATTCGAAGGGTGCGCCGGGCTGCTGCCGGTCCAACGGCACCACCTTGACGCCGCGCTGACCGACTACGATGACATCACCTTGTTTTACCCTGTGCATCGGAACGCATTCCGCTTTGCCCGCAGCTGTATCGATACGAATGCCGCAATCCATTTCAATGAATTCGACCACCATCCATTGTTGTTCCAGCCGCACCCAGGTTTCCAGGTTTGTGGTCGCATAAAAGCGATCGGGAAAGACGCCGTCGGCGGGCGCCGGTTGCAGCTCGATCGATTCCAGCTCCACCTGTTCGGGCAACGCGCCATGCTCTCTAATCTTTCCGAGGACCTGGTCGAGTTGTTCGGGATTCGGCGCCTCGACTTTGATCCTAGCAAAGCTACGGTCGGTGCG
>DATACQ010000515.1:0-5500 GCA_036258955.1 Binatia bacterium | reverse complement strand
AATCGCATCGGCTCGCCGGTGGGGCAGGAAGATGTGCCGGAGAACCGCTTTGTGCGAAATCTGGCGGGCCGCCGCGGTGTTCCCATGGACATCGCGAAAGCGGCGGTATTTTTTGCGTCCGATGAATCGGACTTCATATATGCGGTGGATCTGCCGGTAGACGGTGGAGCGCTGGCGGTGCGCGAATAGACTAAACGCGATGCAGGCTGCTGCCAAATGTGCAGCTAATGTTTGTTCGACGCCAGGAACGCGCTCTTTTCAATTTGGGACACCACTTGGTCGGCGGCTTTGTTCCATTCCAGATTACTTAGCTGCGTGCGCACACGGGTCAAGAGGTCGTGATTATTGACCGGTTTGGTGACGAACTCGCTGACCCCGAGGTCCATTGCCGCGGCTCGGGTGGCCATGTCATCCCTCGCAGTGAGCAGAATCACGGGCGTTTGCGGCGCGACCGCTTTGAGCTCCTCGCAGAGTTGAAGCCCGTCCATGCTCGGCATCATGACATCCGAGATGATCAGGTCCACGGGATGCCGCCGAACTACATCCAAACACTCAATTCCCCCGCCCACACCGATGGTTTTGTAGCCGTGCTTTGACAGGAGCAGCACCAGGAAATCGAGAACCCCCTTGTTGTCATCCACGACCAGCAGCGTGGCCGCCGAGTCGCCGGTCACCGCCTGTGCATTACGGTCCATATGGTCGTCCCCCGCGCCTATGAGGATGCTAGCGTTCTTTGCTGACGTCGCCGCTGGCAAGAAGAGTCTCAAAGGTTTCTTGCCGCGAATCGAACTGTATTGTCGTTGCTGGTTTAGCCCCGCTCGCTTGCTTGCGCAACTTCGCTACCAGGGTAGTCCGTTTCAAGCCCAAAATCTTTGCTGCCGCGCTCTTGTTGCCGTTCGTAAGCCGCAGTGCTTCGTCCATCAAACGGAGCTGAAGCTGGTCGGTGGCCTCACGTAAGTCTACCTGCTCGCTGCTAAGCGTCGGGCGAGGGTTCTTTTTATCCGGCAGAGGAGAGCGAATATTGGGCGGCAGGTCCTGCCACTCTGTTACACCGTTCTCGCTCAGGATGACTAAGCGCTCTACCAAATTCTCTAATTCCCGGATATTTCCCGGCCAGTCGTATTCCCACAGGTAAATCATCGCCTCGCGTGAAATCACCACGCCAAGCCCATGTTTCTCGTTAGCTTTGTCGAGAAAGTGCTGGACCAAGATCGGAATGTCGGAACGCCGCGCTCTCAACGGCGGAAGGTGAATGGGGATTACCTGAAGGCGGAAAAAAAGATCCTCCCGGAATGATCCCTTTTCGACCTGATGCGACAGTTCCTTGTTGGTGGCCGCGATCACTCGCACCTGGACCGCTACGGAGTGATCGGTTCCAACCGGGCGGACCTCGCCGTCTTGGAGCACACGCAGCAGTTTGGCTTGCAGAGCCAACGGCAACTCGCCTACCTCGTCGAGAAATATCGTGCCGTGATTCGCCACCTGAAACATTCCTAGACGGGAGGAATGAGCCCCTGTGAAGGCGCCACGAACATGGCCGAACAATTCGCTTTCCAAAAGATTTTCAGGAATGGCGGCACAGTTAACGGGCACGAACGGGCGGGATGCTCTCGGACTCCCGCAGTGAATCGCTCTAGCAACCAATTCTTTGCCTGTGCCACTCTCGCCGGTAATCAGCACTGTGGCATCAGTCGGCGCAACCCGCCTGACGATTTCCTGGATTTTTTTTATCGAAGGATGATCGCCGATCATGTGGTGGGGCTCGACTGACATCTGTTTGGTCTCTTGGATTTCTAAAGCCGACCGCAATCGCTACTCTATGTAAGCAAGTAAACCGTGGTAAGCAAGTAAACCGTGCGCATAAAGGATGCCTTTTCGCTCAAGTGATGTTTCTCCGAACAGATTTCCGGCGATGATGTATGTAGTTGGTAGGGGGAGTATAAAGGAAGTCATCGAAAAATGTCAACAAAATTAACACGTCCAGCAGAAACCAGAGATTCCGTGAGTGTCCGCGGGACGCGCTCCGTCCGGGAACGGCCGTCGACGGGTTCTTAAAGGGCGAACGCTTGAACGAAGCTGTTAAGCAAGAGCGAAACTAACCGGCGAGTGACAGCTGAGCGTGCCACCCGCCAATTTGATGGGAGACGGGTTATGCTTGTGCTTGCTGCACCGCGCTCAATTTCCAGGCGTTGGGTCCCACGGGGCGTGTAAAGGTCCAGTACTCTTCGAATTCGATGGGTTCGGAATCGCTGCCGTTGACCACCGCGCCAGATTTGACGTCTACGGTGTAGTCGAGCAGATGCGCCTGAAGCCTGACTGTAATGTAATCTTGACCGTTCTCCGTCCACACTTCAGTGATCTCGCTTTGCCGCAGAGCAATGTTCTCCATCTTGTTGCGCTGACCCCGGGCACGCAAGCCGGAGATCTCTGTCTCCCAGCTATGAGTAAGCTCGACGCCGCATAAGGCTTTCAGAGCAGCGACATCTTGTCTGTTCCACGCTCCCTGGACTTTAAAGAAGATGTCTTGAGCCGTTTTTAGGAACTGATCGGGAGCAAAGCCGGGGTCCATCAAAGTCAAAGACCGGTAGTCTTGATCAGGTTGGCTCGGTTCGTTGACGGAGGCGCTGGCAGGCGCCCGGTATCCGCCGCCCGACGGCGCTTGATACTCGGTGCCTCCATACTGCATCGATCCAAAATTTGTCGCTGCCGCCGGGGTTCTGAATCTGCGATAAAGGAAGTATGCGAGTGCGGCAAGCAGCAGTATCTCAATCATGCCGAAGCCGCTACCGCCGAAGCCGCCCAAACCGGCGTGTGCTAAACCGGAAAACAGCATGGACCCGAGGAAACCTCCGAGCATTGCCATACCGAAGGTGCGCATAAATCCGCCGGATTGCGCGGCCATGGGGCTGGGTTGCTGAGCGGCCGACGCTGCTTCGCGCCTTGCGTCAGGTGTCTTAGAAGGCTGCGCCGGACGAGCTGGACTGCTAAAACTCCTCGAGCCGCGAAAACCTCCCGATCTGCCGCCGCCCGCGCGGGCATCGGCGGAAGTTTCGAGAATAACCTGAGAAAGGCTTACGGCCCCGAAAACCGCCAGGGTAGCGAGCGTTGTTTTTCGGCCAAATAATTTCATCAGAAGTTCCTCCAGAGCGAAGCCTATTAGAGCGGCGAAGGTATTTCAAGCTCAGATGTTGAGCAGCCTTCCTTTCTGCTCTTCGCGATCTCCTTAAAAAATTTTCGGACAGGGATTCTTCGCGCGGCAGAGTTCAACACGAGATTCGTCGTTCGACAGCGACTGACGGAACTCCGGTTGACATGGAGGTGTCCGGACGCATCCTGCGGGCCCGGAGGCCGGCGATTCATGTCGGCGAGAGGCGAGGTGCGGATGTCCTCCGATTACGACAAATTTCAGTAGGACGCTCAAGCCTGCGATGGGTCTAACGGAGGAAGCATGGCCCGGCGCGCGGCGCGGCGGTTCCATTCCCAGCCAACGACGCCGATACCGAGAGCGAGGCCCGCGACATCGGCCAGCAGCCACAGCCCCTGCCATGTGGGCAGCATTAACAGAAGGCCTGCACAGCAGAGTGCTGCGCGTTTTCCCCAGTCCAAGGCGCGGAAGAGATAGCCGGCGCAAGCGACCGCGAGCAGAAACGTTCCGATCGACGAAGCTAGCACCGCAACCAAAATATCGCCGATGTTGCCTTTAAGAATCAGCGCCGGATGGAGAGCAAATACGAACGGCACGACGTAGGCGGCGATGCCGAGACGCATTCCAGTCCAACCGGTTTTCCAGAAGTCGGACTGCGCGATGGCTGCGGCCGTGTACGTCGCCAGACAGTCCGGAGGCGTGATCAGCGAAAGCATGCCGAAGTAAAATAGGAAAAGATGAGCCGCCAGCGGCTCGACGCCGAGTTGCACCAGCGCCGGGCCTACGAGTACCGCCAGGGTAATATAGACAACCGCCGTCGGCAGGGACATGCCCAGCAGAATACAGACGATGGCTGTGAGCGCGAGTAACAGCAGTACGTTTCCGCCGGATAAGCTCGTCAGGATCAGAGAAAGCTTGAACGTCAACCCGGAAAGTTGCAAAGCGCCGATCACAAGACCGGCTAGGGACGTGATGACGACAATGTCAAGTAACGTCCGTCCGGTGCCTTCAATGCTCTCGATGACAGCTCTAAAGCTCGGGCGGGTTTCCTTTTGCAACGCGCCGACCAGGAAGGTGAGAACGACGGTAGCCATGCCCGCCTTGCCTGCTTCCCAACTCTCCACCATAAGGGCGTAGACCAGAAAACCCAGGGGAAAGAGAAAGACCCAGCCTAAGCGCACTACGTTACGAAACTTTGGAATTTGACCCGAGGAAAGGCCGCTGATGCCGTGCTTTGCCGCCTCCAGATCTACCTGAGTAAACAGCGCCAGGTAGTACAGAGCGGCTGGAACCGCGGCGGCGAGCGCCACCTGTCCATAAGGAATGTTGAGAAATTCGGAAATGAGAAACGCCGCCGCACCCATGACGGGAGGCGTGAGTTGGCCGCCGTTGGACGCCACGGCTTCGATGGCCGCGGCCAGATGAGAAGGGTAACCGGAACGCTTCATCAACGGAATCGTGATCGCTCCATCGACGGCAACGTTGGCGACGGCGCTTCCCGATACTGTGCCAAAAAGCGCAGAAGAAACGACAGAGACTTTGGCCGGACCGCCGCGATATCGCCCCATCGCAATCAGCGCAACATCCGTAATAAAACGATCCCCGCCCACGGCATAAAGCGCTTGTCCAAAGAAGATGAACGCCACGATTACACTCGCGGCGACGGTAAGCGCAATTCCAAGGAGGCCGCTGGAATCAAGATAGAGGTAACTCGCGATGCGCTCCCACGAAGCGCCCTTGGCGTTAAAGATCCCTGGGAACAAGTGGGCGAACCTAGCATAGAAAATGCAAACCAGCGCGACCCAAACAAGCGCCCAACCGGCGACGCGGCGGGTCGCCTCCAGAATCAGCAGCACTGCAGTGGCGCCGAGAATCCAACGCTCCGGCGACAACACGCCAAGCCGGTATGCAATGCTTGGATACATGACCGTGATATAGAGGCCGGTTGCCAGGCTGGCAGCGCAGCATAGCCAGTCGTACCATGGCACAACAGCTCCGCTTTCCGTATTGCGGCTCTTCACCCTTAAGAACACCGCGGCGACGCCCAAGGCAAAGAAGAATCCGAGGAATTGTTCTTTGAAGAAAGTTATGCTGGCGAAGACATGAAGCTCGGCCGCCCAAATGGCTGCAGCGATCGTCAATAGCAGAATGAGCGACCGCTCGACGACCCGGGCGCCTCCCTGAAGATTGCGAAACTTTACCGCTGGGTTGAAATCGTCACTCACGCGATTGTTCTTGTAGCCGGTGCGTTTGTGCGCCCGCTACAAGAACAATCGCATGAGTGACGATTTCAACCCAGCGGCAAAGTTTCGCAATCTTCAGGGAGGCGCCCGGGTCGTCGAGCGGTCGCTCATT
>DATACQ010000514.1:0-4324 GCA_036258955.1 Binatia bacterium | reverse complement strand
GGCTGGCCATCGAACAGCTCCCAACTTGGCATCGAAACAACGCGTGCTTTGATGTTGCGTTGCAGCAGTCTTTCCCTGGCCGCCACCACCAACGAGAGCTCTGAACCAGTACCGATCAAAATGAGATCGGGAGCAGCGCCGTCTACATCGGCTAAAACATAAGCCCCGCGCGACACTCCCTTCGCCGAAGTAAACAGGCTACGGTCGAGTGTCGGCACATTTTGGCGGGACAATGCCAAAGCGACCGGACGATCTCTGCTCTCGATAGCGACTCGCCATGCCGCTGCGGTCTCATTGGCATCACCGGGGCGGATGACGATTAGTCTCGGTATCGCACGCAATGCGGCTAGTTGTTCAACGGGTTGATGGGTTGGGCCGTCTTCGCCCACGCCGATGCTGTCGTGTGTAAAAACATAGATGACACCCAGCTCCATGAGAGCCGCGAGGCGTATCGCCGGGCGCAGATAGTCTGAAAAAATTAGGAAGGTCGAGCCGAAGGGCAGGATGCCGCCGTGGGCCGCCATGCCGTTCAGAGCTGCGCCCATGGCGTGCTCGCGCACGCCGAAATGCAAATTGCGGCCGGCATAATTGCAGCCGCCGCCGGACAGCCCTTGGCTCGTTTGAAAATCCCGTTCCGGACTTTCAAAATCACCGAGCTTCGCGAGCGCCGTGAACGTGGAAGGATTGAGGTCCGCCGAACCCCCGATCAAGGCAGGCAGCTTGGGCGCGATGGCATTCAGAATCTTCCCCGAGGCGGCGCGGGTGGCCAAACCTTTCGGGTCCGTGGGAAATTCCGGAATCTCCGCATCCCAACCCTGAGGCAACTCGCCCCGAAGCGTTTCCTCTAGTTCTTGCGCCAGCTCAGGGAATTTTTGCTTATAAGCGGAGAATCTTTCGTTCCATTCCCTTTCGAGTTTTCCACCGCGCGAAATGGCTTGGCGAAAAGTTGCCAGCGCCTCGTCGGGAAGATAAAAAGGCGTTTCCAGCGGCCACCGTAGTTTATCTTTCGCCTTCCTGGCTTCCTCCGGGCCTAACGGAGCGCCGTGCGCTTCGAATGTGTCCTGCTTGCCGGGCGATCCGTAGCCGATGTGAGTGCGCACCAAAACAATCGAGGGGCGCGAAGTCTCGCTCCGCGCGGCGTTGAGAGCTCGATCGATGGCCGCCAAATCATTTCCGTCATCGACCGATTGCGTGTGCCAACCATAGGCCTCGAATCGCTTCGCGACATCTTCCGTAAAGGTCAGATCGGTGGAAGCGGCAAGCGAGATCCGGTTATTGTCGTAAACATAAATTAATTTGCTTAGTTTTAAATGCCCCGCCAGGCTGGCGGCCTCAGCGGCCACGCCTTCCATCAAATCGCCGTCGCTGACAATTGAGTAAGTAAAATGATTGATGATTTCGAATCCCGGCCGATTATAGCGCGCCGCGAGAAACGCCTCTGCGATGGCCAATCCTACGCCGTTGCCGAAGCCCTGCCCAAGCGGTCCAGTAGTCGTTTCGATACCGGCCGCAAGCTCGCGTTCCGGATGGCCCGGGGTGCGGCTTCCCCACTGGCGAAACTGTTTGAGCTGCTCGAGGGAAATGTCATCGTACCCCGTGAGATGCAGCATGCTGTAGAGCAGCATCGAAGCGTGTCCCGCAGAGAGTACAAAACGATCCCGATCGGACCACTGGGGATTTTTTGGATTATGGTTGAGAAACCGTGTCCACAGAATATAAGCGACCGGGGCGAGACCCATGGGAGCGCCCGGATGGCCGGATTTTGCCTTTTCGACCGCATCCACCGCGAGCATGCGGATGGCATTGATACACAACTGATCGATATTTTCTTGCATCTACCAATACTCCTCGCCGTCCGAGAGAGGCGAGACTCTCTGGATAGGCCATTCCACCACCATCAGGAAAAGTTCCGGCTAACACGAGATGAGCCGAATCAGCTGTATACGGGTAGTTTGCCTCGGTCCCGAAGCTCCTGCAATACAGGCCAGGAATTTTTCATCAGCGACGCCTTCGCCTGCTGCTCCCTGTACAAGTGAGCGAGATCCTCCGGCGTGTCGATGTCCTGGCACACAGGAAGCAGTTCGTAGCTCAACTTCGCGCGGCTGATCTTCTCCAACGTTCGCGCGAGAACGTCGGGGCGGCTCCAATGAATTCCGGTGAAGACATCAACAAACAAACGGCTCATGCCGATCAGATAGTAACCACCATCAGTAGTCGGGCCGAGCACGATGTTCCGTCCGGCGCTGAGCGAAGCGTAGGCGGCATGGAGGGTTTCCAGCGGAAGCGGCGGCAAATCACTGCCGATTAGCAGGACCCGCTTGAAGCCTCGTGTAAGAAGATAATGAAAGGCTTGTCTCATCCGTTCTCCAAGATCATCACCTTCCTGGGGGAAGCAGCAGAAGCGTGCCGGTACAAGCGCACGAAAAAAGGCGGCGGCGTTTTGCGGCGTAAACGCGACAAATACGTCGGCCCCGGCGAGTTTTGTGAGATGATTTAGTTGATCGATCAGCAGTGCTTCGGCAAGAGCGGCCGCCTCTTCATATGTAAGCGGCGGCACAAGCCGGGTCTTGCTTTCACCCGGCCGCGGCGCCTTGGTCATCACGACCAACGCGTTATCGCGCGTCGCCATAAAATCGCTTCAGCCGAAACGGCGAGACGCCCGCGAGGTAGAGGGACTTGAGCGCCCACATTCTGAAGATTGTCCGCCACACCCCTTCCGTTTGCCAGCGCCGCGCGGAAGTGATGACACGGCTCTTCAAGCAAGCCACTTCTCCGGCGCGCTTGATTGCGCGCGACAATGCGACGTCTTCCATGAGCGGGATATCAGGATACCCGCCGAGTGTGGCAAAGACCTCGCGCCGGACAAAGATCGCTTGATCACCGGTTGCAATCTTGCTCAAGCGGGAGCGCAGGCTGATCATAAACCCGATGAGTTTGAACATCCCGCCTGCGCTGTCGAGCTCAAGGTCAAAACGACCCCCGGCAATATGGTGATTCTGCATTGCGGCACGAATATCGGCGAGCGCGGAGTCAGGTAAACGCGTATCAGCATGGAGAAACAGCAACACCTCACCGCGCGCCAGCTGGGCTCCGGCGTTCATCTGGCGAGCGCGGCCGCGTTCGGAGGAGAGTACCCTGACACCCATGGAATCCGCCACTTCGCGAGTCCTGTCCAGACTGCCACCGTCCACGATGAAAATTTCGTCAGGCTCGAGACGCAACACCGACTGCAGTGCGGCTGCAATGGTGAGCTCTTCATTGAGGGTTGGGATGATTACTGAAATCGAAATTTGCATAGCGCTTCACGCTACGACGGCAAAAGGCTTTGCCTGGCGGATCCTCCTTGGTCAAAGTGCTGTCCTCGTCGGTTGCGGCTTTGCCGTTCTAGGGTACTCTGCGCCTCTGCGGTGAAAGATTTCTCCTGCTTCTTTGATTGCGGCTTAACTTACCTTCTCCGCCATCCCAACCACGCCGCAAAAGCTTTTTTCACCGTCGGCGTCAGCTTTGTGCGCATGTAGGCATCGCCGATCTTGTGCAGCGCCTCAGCTTGAGTGGGATAGGGGTGGATTGTCGATGAGAGCGTGCCGAGAGTTTGCTTCGTTGCCATCGCCAATGTCAGCTCGCTCAACATTTCACCCGCATGCCGCGCCACCAGGGTGCCGCCCAAAAGCCTGCCGGTTTTTCGATCGTAGTGAACTCTGGCAAATCCTTCAGCCTCGCCATCAAGAATCGCCCGATCCACCTGATGGAAAGACTCGGTGATAGTTGCCACGTCATAGCCTGCTGTCTTGGCGTCTTGTTCATAATAACCCACATGGGCAATTTCCGGATCGGTATAGGTGCACCATGGGATAACAAGGTCGCTTACTTTGCGCCGGGCGAAGAATAAGGCGTTGGCGATCACGATCCGCGCCATGGCGTCGGCTGCGTGCGTGAATTTGTATTTCGAACAAACATCGCCGGCAGCGAAGATCCGCGGATTGGATGTCCGTAACCTTTCGTTCACCGTTACGCCGTTGCGCGTGAAATCAACACCGGCTTTTTCCAATCCCAACCCTTCGAGGTTGGGCCGGCGGCCGACCGCAACCAAAATGGCGTCGCAATCGATTTCCAGGATGCGGTCGGATACGGCAACAGAAACTGTTTTGGCAGCGGCCCTGCCGCGGACGTTTTGAACTTTCGCCTGGCTGACAATGCGCACGCCTTCGCTCGCGAGCTGGCGGCGCAGCACCGCAACCGCATCGCGATCCTCTTTAGGCAAAATTTCCGCGCCATCGGTGATCATCGTCACATCGCTGCCGAAGCGCCGCATTGATTGCGACAG
>DATACQ010000513.1:0-5646 GCA_036258955.1 Binatia bacterium | reverse complement strand
CGCACCCTTTCGAGCAGATGCTGTCGCTCGTCTCGATCATCTCCAACGGCGTGCTTGACCGGTTTCCGACGCTGAGGGTCGGATTTCTCGAGGCGGGGGTCGGGTTCCTGCCTTACTGGATGGAGCGCTTCGATGAAAAATACTTGCTGCGCAAGGCCGAGATGGATCCGCTGAAGAGACTTCCGAGCGAGTACATAAAGGACCATCGCTGCTATTTCACTTGCGAGGGCGAGGAGTCTGCGCTGGCGCTGGTCATCGAACAGTTCGGCGATGGATGCATGATGTACGCCTCGGATTATCCCCACTGGGATATGGAATGGCCGCACAGCGTGAGCCAGGTGGTGCGTCGAAAAGATATCTCCGATGCGACGAAGCAAAAAATACTGGCGGGCAACGCCAAGACGTTTTACCGCTTTTAGCGCGACGCTGTTTGCACAGCGACGAGGCCGCAGCGTCCGATTTCTTAGAACCTTGAACTTTAACGTTGAACGACTTGGGAGAACTTGATGTCCGATAACCAACTCATCGCGGCGAAAATTGACGAGAGCACAGGCATCGCATGGTTAACTCTGAACCGTCCGGAAAAGAAGAATGCGCTCAGCATCGCGTTACTTAAAGAGTTGGGCGATCTACTGCGTAGCACCGCGGGTAACGAGAGGATTCGCTGCGTTGTAACTCAAGGCGCCGGCGACTCGTATTCATCAGGACGCGACCTGTACGACATGCGGCACCAGAGTAACCGCCTTCGCGCTCACGAGTTGAGCGGTGTAGCGGAGATTGTCGATCTCATGCGGCGCATGCCTCAGGTCACCCTGGCATCGGTGCGTGGCTGGTGCTTGGGCGGTGGGCTGGCCTTGATCAACGGTCATGACCTAGTGGTCACGGCTGACACGGCGAAGTTCGGCATGCCGGAAGTCATCCGCGGCAGTTATGGCGCCACCGCCACCCCGTCGCTGTTTCACGCCGGCATTCCCATCAAGAAAGCATTTTACATTTCGCTCACGGGCAGAAACTTGACGGGTGTTGAGGCCGAGCGAATCGGGCTCGTGTCCCAGGTCGTGCCAGAGCGTGAACTGGATGCATATGTTGAAGACCTCGCGAAAGAAATCGGCAGTCGCAACAGCGCAACCTTAGAGAACGCCAAAATAGCCGCCTATCTGCAAAAAGATCTTGCCTTCGACATGGCGCTGAGAGCAGACGACCTGGTGCAGCATCGGCTGCGCTACTACACCAACCCGCTTAGCGATGTGGAAGGCTACCTGCACTCGCAAAAGGGCGGCGGAACGACCGGTTACGTGAAGCCGGAGGACAGGAAGACGGCGGGGGAAAAAACGGAAAGATGAAAGCGGAAAACGGAAAGTAAGTCCGCAAAGCTCGAAATAAGTTCTGCTTTCCCGCTTTCATCATTTCAGCTGTCCCTGACTTCACTTTTCCGCTTTCCGTTTTCATCTTTTCATCTTCGCCCGAGTTTTCCTTCGTCATTTTCCGCTTTCATCGTTTCAGCTTTTCCCTACCGCAGCACCTCGCGCTCGGTGAGCTCCGCGATTTGCGCCTTCGACAATCCAAGCAGCTCGCCGAAAACCGCTTCATTGTCGTCTCCCGCTTGGTGCGCGACGCCGCTGGGACTAAATCGATTCTCGGTTAATCGCAGCGATGGGCCGGCGCGCGTTACCCAACCCACTTGCGGGTGAAAAACTTCACGCGCAAAGCCCCGTTCGCGCAGATGCGGGTCGCGGTACAGATCTTCCGCCGTCTGCACAACTCCCGCCGCAATCCCCTCGCGCTGCAGTATTATCATGATTTGATGCGGCGTATGACGGGCGGTCCAGGACTCGACCAAACTGTCGAGCTCAGCACGATGCGCTACACGAGCGGCAAGGTCACCAAAGCGGTGATCGCTTGCCCACTCCTTGTGCCCCGCAACTTCGCAGAATCTGAGCCATTCTTCCTGTGTTTCAATGGAGATGGCGCACCAACGGTCGTCCCCCTTGCAGCGGTAGGCGCCATGCGGCGCCGCAGTCGCGCTGAAATTTCCCACGGGCGACGGCTCTCGATCGTTGATCAAATATTCCAGATACGCAGGGCCCAACATCGATGCCGCGGTTTCGGCCTGTGAGATATCGATGTATTGTCCTTTGCCGGTGCGCGCGCGGTAGTTGAGGGCAGCCATAACTGCAATTGCGCCGTAGGACGGCGCGACAAAGTCGGGGAACGCCGTCTGGCAAGCCGCCCCGGGACGTTCAATGGCGGGGTCGCGCCATAGGTAAGTCATCCCGGAGAACGACATGAGTATCGGTCCGAAACTTACAAAATCACGCCGCGGCCCCGTCTGGCCGAAAGCCTGAAGACTTATCATAACGATGTCGTGCCGTACTTCCTTCATGCGCGGGTAATCCAGAGACCAGCTCGCCATCACCCGAGCGCTAAAATTTTCGGCGACCACGTCGGACTTGGCGATAAGTTTTTTCGCCAGCTCCAACCCCTCCGGATGCTTCATGTTGATGGTCGCCCTTTTCTTGCTGTGATTGCTTTCCAGGTCCGAGGCGACTTGCCAGCGTTGCCCCCGCTGCGGGCTCCGCAGCGCGCGCCCGGCCTCGATGGTGATAACTTCGGCGCCGTGCTCCGCCAGCAAACTCGCCAGCGCCGGTCCAACGATGCCCGTTGGGAAACTGATGACACGAACCCCTTCAAAGGGAGCTTTGCGCGGGCTGGCGCCGCGGCTATCACCGCCAGTTTCACGCAACCATACCGACGGATCTGAGATAAGCTGCGCGGCTTCTGCCTGATGTTCGGCCAGGCGCGGCGCGCTCCGCGCGATTCTCCACTGCGTTGCGGAAAATTTGTATGGATCGCCAGGAAACTTGTGAGCCCCTAGGGGCGAATCGACGACCTCAACTACGTAACCACGATGCTGTGTCTGTTTGTCTCGGAGAAATGCGCTCGCAGAATTGATCGGCGATGCAGCCAAGCGTTTTGCCTGAAACTCTTCGAAGAAAGCCGAGGTCTCGTACTCCGCAGTGCGCGCTTCCACCAGTTTATCTATCAGGGGACGCAGCGGCATTCTCTTGGGCACGTTTTCGAGTTGCGGATCCAAAAGCTCCTCAGGGTTCCCCAGCCATTCCACGAAACGGCGCCAGTGGTCGGGCTGGTTAACGAAAATGCGCGCATAGCCGTCTTTACATCTGTAGGTCTCGGCTACGGTGGTCGCTTGGCTGTGCCCGGTGCGTTCGGGCACCTCGCCGGTTACGCTATAGCGGGTCATAATGCGCAAAAACGGGTCCGAGGCGAGCACATCCTGGAGCGAGACGTCGACATGATCGCCGCGGCCGGTGCCGCGCCGATTGAACAACGCCAAAAGCGTTCCGAAGGCTGCATGGACGGAGCCTAAATGATAAGCGACATCGCAGGGACCCATCAGCGGCGTTCGCCCCGGATGGCCGCAGAGGTTCATCAAGCCACCCATGGCGAACGCGACAATGCTCGAAGTCTTGAAATCGCGGTACGGGCCCGTTTGGCCAAAACCGGAGATCGACGTCATCACCAGCGCCGGATTGATGGCGCGCAATGCACCGAAGCCAATACCGATACCATCCAAATAACCGGCCGGCTTATCCTCGATAATGACATCAGCGTTGCGCGCAAGCGCCCGCAGCGTGTCACGATCGGTTTCCAGTTCCAGATCTAGAATCATCCCGCGCTTGTTCGTGTGATAAGCCGCGAAAGAAAGACTACCGTCCTCGTTGGGAACGTCGTTTTTGAAAGGTTCTTCGCGCCGCATGGGGTCGCCGCCCGGCGGTTCGATGAGCACCACTTCGGCGCCCAGATTCGCAAGTAAGAGCCCGCAGTAGCCGCCTTTGCGGCCGCTAAGATCGAATACCCGCAGCCCGGTTAACGCTCCGGTAGATTCTGAATTCTCCATGTGCAGCACCTTGTTCCTGAAGCTCGCAACATAATCCAAAACCTCTTTGAACTACAATTCCCGCAGCTGGCTTGTCCTCAAGCGCCCTCTGATATCGTATTCGCACGAACTTAGGAGACCGTCGCGACCGTCCCCTACTTTCAAAACGCCGATGAGGAAATTTCAAATGGATTTGATCGGCGAACGATTGGTTTAAAGAGGGCACCACACCGAGGGTTGCTACGCGCAGCAACGTATTCGGGTAGGACCTTGAACTTTGAACGCATTCGGCAAGCTCAGGGCAGACCGTTGAACCTTGGACCGATAGCGCGGGCGAGCAAAAATTATAGTCGCGCTGAACTCGGAGCCAGTTTGAAGGTGACAAGAAGTTCTAAGGTGCGGCGGGAGAGACGGGGCGGCCGTTATCGTCGTAGACTTGGACGTCGCCGTATTTCTCCAGCTCGGCTTTGATTTTGCTGCCGTCGCCGACCGCAACCAGTTGCAGGTTATCCGGATCTAAATATTTGCGCGCGACGCGGCGCACGTCGTCGGCGGTCACCGCCATGATCTTTTCCGCGTATGTGTCCCAGTAGTCCGGCGGAAAACCATAGCGCTTGCTCAGAATGGCGAAGTTGAGCGGCGCTGTGGGTCGCTCCAGCGAGAGCGCGAAGCTTGCCGCAATCGCGCGCTTGCTCGCTTCGAGTTCGGAGGCGGGAACTTCTTCATTGCCGATGCGACGGATCTCTTTAAAAAATTCCGCCAGCGCCGCGTCGGTTACTTCGGTGCGCATATTGCCGCCAGCGCGCCACGCCCCGGGATAATGGAGGGCCGTGAAGTCACTGTAAACTCCATAGGTGTAGCCCTTCTCTTCCCGGAGATTGAGAAACAACCTTCCAGTGCCGGAACCAATAATATGGTTCATCACGATCATCGGAAAATAATCGGGGCTGCGCCTCTCGATCGCGATGTTGCCGAGCGCCACCGTCGTTTGGACCGAATTCGGCCGATCCACCAAAAACACTCTGCGATCAGCGGCTGGGACGGGATCAGGGGGCCACGTTTCATCAAATTCGCCCGGCGCCCAATCGGCAAGCCATTTTTCTAGCCTGGGAATCAGTTGTGAATGGCGCACGTCACCGGCGATGCCGAGGATCGCATTTTGCGGCCGGTACCGCTCGCGATGCCACTTCGCCAGCACCTCCCGCGAAAGCGCATCGATGGCCTTCTCTGTTTGGGTAATCGTTGCCGCCGGATGTTCTTTATAGACGGCGCGATTAAAACGCTCGCTGGCGAGAAAACTCGCCGATGAGCGCTGCTGGCGCAGTTGCACGCGCTGGCGCTGTTTGAGTTTTTCCAGTTCGTCTTCAGGAAAACTGGGATTGAGTAAGACATCGACGACGATTTCAAACCACTCCGCGAAGTTGTCGCTCAGACCCGACGCGCTGAACACGGTCTCCGACGATCCGAAAGAAGACCCTGCCGAGACTGCAGCGCCGAGCCGGTCAATGGCCTCGGCGATCTCAACGCTGGTGCGCGAGCTCGTCCCCTCGCGCAGCATCTGCGCCGTGGTTCCGGCCAATCCCGGAACCGAAGGCGGGTCGAAGAGCGCGCCGGCGCCCAAGATATGTAGTTGGACGGAGATGAAGGGCGCCCGGTGATCCTCCATCACAAGTACGGTCAAGCCATTCTGGAGCTTGAATTCCGCCGGCTTCGGCAGGGTAACGCGCAGCATCTCGCGGGATACCGGC
>DATACQ010000512.1:0-1987 GCA_036258955.1 Binatia bacterium | reverse complement strand
TTTGGAGCCTTGTTCTTACTTTTGCGCCTTTGCGTCCCTTCGACGTTCCTCCGGAAATACTTCGCTTGAGAAACGCAATCTAATTTGGTGACCTGGCGTTCTGTTGCGCCTACGTTCCTGCTGCTGGTACCGGCTTTGCGGTTACCGGAGAATCGAGGGGGTCGGGAGTCTTTGACCCGAGGACTCCCAACCCCTAATTAATTCACCAGGCGCGCGTCTCGCCGATGTTGAAGATCCAGGCGCGCGACGGATCGATATTGCGGCGGTGGATCTCGGCCACCAAGCGTTGCGGCGGCTCCTCGAGCGGCTCCTCCGCCAGATCGAAGGTGCCCCAGTGAATGCCGAGAAGCGCGCGTGCATTAAGATCCTGAAAAGCCTGCACCGCTTCTTCCGGCGTGAGGTGTACAGACTTCATGATTTCTGGAGGTAGATAGGCGCCGATGGCGAGCGCCGCGACGTCAAACGGACCGAGGCGCTTTCCGGCTTCTTTGAAGCCCGCGAAATATCCCGTATCCCCCGAGAAATAAAACCGCCGCTCGCCGCTCAACGCCGCCCATGACGCCCAGAGCCGTTTGTTGGCGTCCGCCAATGTGCGTTGGGAAAAATGCTGCGCCGGTAGGCAGACGAATTTCACGGTACCGTATTCGCGCTCCTGCCACCAATCCATCTCTTCGACGCGCGTCATTCCGTTCCCGGCAAACCATGCCTTGAGACCGAGCGGAACCAGAAACAGCGGATGGCGTTCCGCGGCGAGTCGCTTTACGGTGTTTAAGTCCAGATGGTCGTAGTGATCATGAGAGATCAAAACCACATCGATCCGCGGCAAATCCTCGAACGCAAGCCCGGGAGGACTCAGACGGCGCGGGCCGCCCCACGAGGCCGGACTGGCGCGTTCGCTCCACTGCGGGTCGGTGAGAATATTGACGCCATTGATCTGAACCAAGACGGTTGCATGGCCTATCCAAGTAATGCTCGGATTCAAGGTGCCGGCACGCAGGATGGAACCGTCGTTAAAGACACGCGGCGCGACGAAACTCCGCGGCGAAAAGGTCGACGTCCATAATCGGCGCACAACGAAGCTCCAGCGCGTCCAGCCGGAGGGGCGGCGGAAATCGGGATTGGGATTGCGAAACCCACCCGGCGCGTGATGAGCAGGTCGGTCGGGGATCGGCTCGTTGCCGACACCCGCACAGGCGAGGAGCAAGGTCAGACAAAATACTGCAGAACACCAGCGCCGCCGCATAGATTCAGGCAGCATTGAAGCATTTTAATTTGCCGGAAAGCTAGTCAGAGGCTTACGCTGGACCGCACCGAGTAGAACAGGACCGTCGAACACGAGAAGAAATGAAACATACTGGGAGTCATCTTTTGCATTTTCGTCGTGCAGCTATCCTGTTAGATTTTCAACTTTTCCGGTGCGCGTATCCTTTTTGCGGCTGCATGTGACTAACAGGTCAGATAGCAAAACTACAGAAAGGAGTTTCTATGAACGGTTCAAATAGCAATCACAATCCGCACCGGGAGTTTATTACGCCAGACAACGTCGTGATGTCGTTTATCGACCATCAGGCCGCCATCATGACAGGCATCGGCGACATGGACCCCGTGCGCTTCCGCAACAACGTTATCGCCTTGGCGAAGATCGCCAAGCTGCACAATCTGCCGACGGTTCTCAGCGATAATATGCCCGAAGGCTTCGCTGGTCCGATTCTGCCGGAACTCGTGGAAATACTGCCCGACGCGCCGCTCATTCACCGCGCTGGTCCGATTAACGCATGGGACGACGCCGCGTTCGTGAAGGCGGTTGCAGCGACGGGTCGTCGCAAGCTCGTTATCGCCGGATGCACGACAGACATATGCTTGCTGTTTCCGGCGCTTTCCGCGTTAGAAGCCGGCTATGATGTTTATGGCGTTATTGACGCGTCCGGCACGTGGAGCCCGCTCGAGTAGCAAATTGCGGTTCTGCGCCTGGTTCATGCCGGCGTCG